>JAAEQP010000208.1 GCA_024231375.1 bacterium
CCCACGTTGGTCTTGACGATCTGAATGTTCAGGGTGTCGGCGAACATGCTGCGCCAGAACGCGCTCCGGCTGCTTCCACCGACAGCGACCATCTCTTCCGCAACAGGACAAAGCGCACGCAATTCGTCCAGCACGACCCGCATGTTCAGGGCAATGCCCTCCATGGCGGACCGGATAACATCGTGCCGCGTATGGCCGAGGTCGAGTCCGAGCAGGGCGCCCCGGATGTGGGGACTGGCGTCCAGCGACGACCCACCCGCCATACTGGGGTTGAAAAGCAAGCCCTTGGCCCCGGCAGGCGATTGCGCGGCGAGTTCGGTCATCAGGTCATACACGTCCTTTCCGTCGCGCGTGGCGGCCTCCACCAAATCGGGACAGAGGTTGTCCCGCACCCAGCGGAAGGTCGAGCCGGACGAGAAGATCGCGACGGCCGATGTGAACATGCCGGGGATCACGTGGGCGAACACATAGGGCTTGGCGCGGCGTTCCAGCAGAGGCTGTCCGCTGCACACGGCGATCCACGCGCTCGACCCAAGGGACGCATAGACGCGCCCTTCGGCGATGTTGCGCGCGCCCAGGGCCATGCAAGAGTTGTCCACGCCGCCACAGGCGACCTTCACCGTGCGCGACAACCCAAGGGCAGCCGCCGCGTCTTCGGTCAACGTCCCCAGGATTTCGGTAGAAGGCACAATCTCGGGAAAGAGCGATCTGGGGAGACCGGTCGCGTCCACCAGTTCTTCGTCGTATGCCCAGTCGTTCAAGTTGTATGCGCCGCAGCCGGAGGCGTAGGAGAAATCAGTCGCGATCCGTCCCGTCAACCGGTAGTTGACGTAGTCTTTCGTGCCGATGATCGTGTCGGTAGCCTCAAAGAGTTCCGGTTCGCAATCCCGGTACCACATGGCTTTGAATACCGTGTAGTGGGGCGCGGGGAAACCGTTGCCGGTCCGGTCATACCAATCGACGTGATCGACTCGTTCAAAGAAGGCGGAGGCCTGCTCTTCCGCCCGCGTATCCGACCAGATGGGGGTGGCTTCCCGAAGCACCGCACCCGAGCGATCCAGGGGGACACAGCCTAAGCTGTGGCCACTGACGGCCAGGCACTCAATGGATTCGGGATCTACTTTGCCTGAAGCCAGCAATTGGCGGGTACTCTCTACTATGGCGGTCCACCAATCCGCTGGCCGCTGCTCATGCCAACCGGCTTGTGGGTACAGGGTATCGTAGGGCACGAAAACGGCGTCCAGGCATTCCCCTTCTTCGCTATAGAGGGAGGCCTTGTTGCCGCCGGTTCCCAAGTCATAAGCCAAGATAGTTTTCATAGGGTTACAACGCCTCCGGGCCGCGCGGCGCACTCTTCGAGGATCTTTGCCCCCGAATCTGCGCTGACGCCGAATCGGGTCACGCCGCGCCGTATCATCTCCACAACGGTGTCCAAGCTGCGCACGCCTCCTGCGGCTTTGACGCCGGCCCGGTCTCCCACGACCGACTTGAGCAGTTGGACATTCTCGAGTGTGGCCCCCGACGGCGCCCAACCCGTGCCCGTCTTGACGAAAGCGACCCCGGCGTCCACGGCAAGTTCGGCCCCACGGCGCATTTCATCCTCGGCAAGGTAGTGGCATTCAAGGATAGATTTCACCGGCGTTCCCTGTGCCGCTTCAACCACGGCCCGAATATCATCTCGAACATCGTCGTCCCTGCCGGATTTCAACCATCCCACATTGATGACCATGTCGACTTCGTCGACCCCTTGCTTCACAAGGTCCTGCGCTTCGGCGGCCTTGAGGGCCGTCGCGATTGCGCCCGACGGAAACCCGGCCACGCTGCCGACGCCGACTTCGGGCGCATCTTCCAGCAGTCGTTTCATGTCGGAGGCGTAGCAGGGCATTACGAATGCGCAGATCGCCTGAAAACGCTTGGCTTGAGCAGCGAGCTGTTCGATTTCCGCGTAATCGACGTCCGTACGAACCGCGCTGAGGTCCATCATGCGCGCCAAATCGTGAACCGTGAGTTCCATGGTGGTCTCCAGTCGCTTCCGTCAGTCCGTGAGTCCGAACGCCCCTTTGAAGGCATCGGCAATTTCTGGATGCAGGTCGGGATTGATGCCATCGGCATCATAGGGTATGCCCATGGCATCCAAATCATGCTTCATCTGCACGACTTCTTCCTCGGGACTCACCCGCGGCGGGATCTCCCTGCCCAAGGGCGTCAGCCATGCGTTCAGTGTGTGTCCGCCGTCCACGAGCAGGTCGTGGCCAGTAACATAATTGGAGGCTGCGGACGCGAGAAAGACCACCGCGCCATAGAGATCTTCCGGGCGCTGGACATGGCCGAGGGGGGTCAACTCACGAATGCGTTCCCGCACGACCGTCGGCGTCGAGGCGTGCATTGGGGTCAGAAGATAACTCGGACTAATGCAGTTCACGTTGATGTTGAACCGCCCCCACTCCGCGGCCAGGGTATGCGTCATGTGTACGATGCCCGCCTTCGACGCATCGTAGGATGCGTTGCAGTTCGCAATACGCGCCGACATGGAGGCGGTGTTGATGATCTTGCCTTCCGTCGGCGACTGGCGAATCATCTGCTGTGCCTGCGCCTGCGCGCAGAGGTATGCGCCCGTCAGATTGACCGCAATAACC
>JAAEQP010000209.1 GCA_024231375.1 bacterium
CTCGACAACGGCTGGCTTGTGGTGTCGTACGGCCGCCGCAAGGAACCCTTTGGCGAGCGCGCATGCATCAGCAAGGACGGGGGCAAGACGTGGGATGTGGAGAATGAGATTGTGCTGTCGGAAGCGCTGAACAGTGACCTTGGGTATCCCGCGTCCGTCCAACTCGACGACGGCAGCATCTTTACGATCTACTACGAAGTGCAGGAAGCGGGCGTCAGGCCGCCCCTGCGGTACACGCACTGGGAACTGAAGTAGCGGGGAGCCTGGCCTATTCCGTCGGCGGGTTCATCGCGCGGACGTTCGAGATCTCCACGTTGCGGACGTTCTCGCGTCCCGACTGGTAGGTGATCGGGTCGCCCGACGCCTCGTACTTCACCACGTTCGTGATGACCGACTCGGAAAGCGAACCGCCAATCAGGATGGTGTGCTGGCACCGGCTCATGATGTTGCTGATGAAGATGTGATAGGTGTCGCCCAACGGCGTCACGCCGCCCCACTTCGGGTTGCTGTCGCCGATCTTCAACGCGGCCTTGCTACGCGTACCCGTGCCGGACGTGTCGATGAGTCCGTCCAGGGTTACGTCGTGAATCTTCAAGCCCCTGGCGTTCAGGAACCGGACAAGGTGATGGCCCCCTGCACAGTAGCCGCGAACGTTCCGAATGGTTATGTTGCGGATGTCGTCCTGTCCCTCGCCGCGAATGCTTGTAGCGCTGACCATGGTGCATTCGGTAGTGCCCGCCTCCCTGGTCCCCACAATACCGGTCAGTGCCACCAGGTCGTCGCCGGTGAAGCCAGTGATGTTCTCGATGGCGATATCGTGGCATCCGTGGCGTAGGTCGAGGCCGTCCTGGTTCAGGATGGTTTCGGTCTTCCCGTCGATGAGTTTCTTGCCACGCGACGCGAAATCGATGTCGCGCACACGGCCGTGTGCGCATCGCTCGAGCGAGATTGCCCAGCAGTGGGAATCCTTGATGCGCAGGTTCTCGATACTGAACCGTTCGACGAAGGCAAGGAGAATGCCGATGTTTCGCCAGTCGCCCGTCTGACTCTCGCCTTCGACTCCGGCATCCGTGCCGTACGTGCGTTCGCCGAGTGTCTTTGCGCCGTCGCCCGTCGACCGGGGATGGTCTGCGCCTTCCAGTAGCGCGTTGCCTATCCCCACGATGTGAACATCCGACATGGGTTCGATTTCGGTGATGCCCAGGCCGCAGTTCGCGCTCCGGATGAAGTTGTCGCGGCATCGGTCGGACAGTTTCAAATGGCAGTTTTCGAGTTCGAGAATGGTACCGGTTTGCGCCAGGATGGCCGAATCAAGCAGCCAGACCTCTCGAACCCCGTCGGCGGCTTGGTTCATTCTCGGAACGACGACGCGCTGTCCCGTTTCCGCGGCAGCGGCGATGGCTTGGTTGATTCGCTCGACGTCGGATCCTTGGAACTCGTTTGGCGTGACGACATGGGCCACGGGCGTCCCTCCCCTGTCTTGCGCGTGCGCTACACCGGTTGCCATGGCCAATACGAGAGCCGCAGCGATGGGCATTGCATGAAATCCGTGCTTGGTCAGGTACAACATGCTTCTCACCTTCGTTTCTCTTCCCTGGAACAGGCGCCCTTCGCGCGTACGTTACTTGACCGGCGCGATTTCCCGAATGACGATATTCCTGTAGTAGGCTTCGCTGGGCGGCCCGCCGTGAATCTGTAGACCGATGATGCCGCTCCTGGCGATGGCATCGTCTGGTTCGGTGTAGTCGACGGTCTTGTACCCGTTGACCCACAGTTGGACGTGATTGCCCTCGCACCGGATGACGTAATCGTTCCAATCGGTGACGTTCAGGAAGGGTTTGAACGCGTCGGCGTCTGGCGAGGCAAGAATTTTGTTGCGTCGGGACTCGTCGTACAGCGCGCCCCAGTATCCTTTGCCCATATCGGCCTGATATCCGCTCACTTCATGATGGTCGGGCACGCGCTTGCTGCGGATCTGAATACCGGCATTGGCTCTCTTGCCAAGCAGTTTCACGCTCAGGCGCAACTCGAAATCCCCGTAAGCCTTCTTGGTACACAGGAACTCGTTGTTGGGAATGGGTTTCTCGAACGTACCCGCCACAATGCCGCCATCCTCAATGCGAAACCAGTCCAGATTGCCTTCCCATCCCTTGAAAGTCTCGCCGTCGAAGAGCACGACCGGCTTACCCAACTTGGCGCGCTCCAGGCCCAGCCGCGCCGCGTTCTGCACGGGCACGGGGTACGCCTCGGCCGTCAGGGCCGTGTACAAGGCTACGGCAGGCTTTGGTTCGGTTTCGTCGAGGAACCCCTCCGCGCACCGGAGCGCGGCATCTGTGGCCGCCGTACGAACCGCTTCGTAGTCACTGCGCAGGGCGCCCGTAATGCCCTCCGCCGCTGCCTTGCCTCCGATGACGCCCAGCGCGGTGACCGCTGCAACGGCAGTTTCTTCGCTGTCTCTGCTCGCAAGAGCCGTCAGTGCCTTGACGGCCCGCGTGTCCCGCCGGTCGCCGAGCAGGTTCACAATGGCGATGATGGACCGCCCTTCAGCCTTTCCTAGAGCGTCCCGCAGGGCCTTGCCTGCTCTGGGCGACGGGTCCAACGCGATGGCGTAGCAGGCCACATCGACGCTGTCCTCTGCGATCAGCATGTCGGACAACACAGGCAATGCGCGTTCCGGGCCGAGTTGCCACAGTTGACGGCATGCGAACAGTCTGGCGTCGCGCGTGGCTTCCCCCTCCAGAAGCTCGATCAAACCGTTGACCAAGGCGCTGCGCACGTCTGGCTTCCCGTGGGAGGCGCGTACCAGTTCTTCGATGTCGATGATGGGCTGTCGGCTTTGGCCACGCTCGTACGTCGCGATGGCTGCCACCTTGGTGGCGGCATCCTGCGGCGTCTGGGCGGAGGCGGTGGCACAAACGGCCACGGTCAGAATCGAGACCAGGATTATTCTGCGAATCATTTCTGCAACTCCTCGTTGAAGAACGGTCAACGTGGTGTAATCCCCGTTACAGTCGCCACGGCGCGCGCATGGTGCGCGCCAGCATCCGGTTCGCCTCGTCGTCGTTCACGAACCGTTCCTTCACCGGGTCCCATGCCAGTTTGCGGCCCAGCCGCAGACAGATGTTCCCCGCATGGCATACGGTGGTGGACCGGTGGGCCACTTCCGCGTGGGCGATGGGCGTGGCGCGTGTCTTCACGCAATCCAGGAAATCCCGGTGGTGACCGTACATGACGTTGTAGCCGACCTGTTCGAAATCGGCGTCATCCAGCAGCGATTTGGGCTCGGCCGTCACCAGGCCCGTATCGTCAAGACTGATCCACCCGTCCTCCCCCTCGAACTTCACCACGTAGGGGTCGGCCGCATGCATGACCAGCTTCATACCGTCCGCATACGTGCAATTCACCTCATACGTCATGGGCGTATCGTACAGCCCTTCCTTCGGGAACTCCGCCCAACCGTCGTACTCAACAGGGCCCGTCATCTCCTTGTCGATGCCCCACTGGGCCAAGTCGTTGAAATGGGCCCCGATATCCGTCAACTTCCCGCCGGAATAGTCGAAGAGCCAGCGGAATGTGCCATGACATCGCCGCGTGGTGTAGGGCTCGTCGGGGGCCGGCCCAAGCCAGCGCTCGTAGTCGAACCATTCCGGCACCGGCTCCACCGGCATTGCCCCGCACGACGGCCCCACCCCCAGGTAGGTGTGGGCCGTGTGGATACGGCCCAGTTTGCCGCTCCGCGCCACATCGATGGGAAACTTGAAGCAGGGGATGCTTCGGCGTTGCGTGCCGCTCTGGTAGACAATGCCGTAGCGGTTCACCGCCTCGACCACGGCCCGTCCTTCGGCGATGGTCAGGGAGATGGGTTTCTCGCAGTACACGTCCTTGCCCGCCTGAGCCGCTGCGATGGAAATCAGCGCATGCCAATGGTCCGGCGTGGCAATGAGGACCGCGTCGATGTCGTCCCGAGCCAACACCTCCTCGAAGTTTTTGTACGTGGCGCAGTCCGAATTGCCGTTGTTCTCGTCGACCATCTTTTTCGCGACGGCCAAGCGCTGCGCGTCCACATCGCACACGGCCACGAACTGCACGTCGGGATGGGTCATGAGGTTGCCGAGATCGTGGCGGCCCATGCCGCCAATGCCGATGCCGGCCATGACGACGCGATCGCTCGCGGCCGCGGCGCTATCCTGGCCCAATGCCGACGCAGGCACGATATAGGGCGCAGCCACCCCGGCCGCAAGAGAAGCCCCTGTTCGCTTGAGAAACCGTCGGCGGGAAATCGTCGAGAATTGAGACATGCCCCTGCCCCCCTGTGATTGCCGTTTGCTCAATCTCGCACCAGTATACGTCCGGCCTGACCCTTGGTCTAGGCCCGCCTTGGGTTGTCGCGACCGGATTCAGTGCCAGTCCAGCGCATCTCGACACGCTTTCCCGTTTGCCTAGCACACAAAGAACAGCTTTACATCCATAACGAAGAGGTGTAGGCTGGAACTGGCGTTACGGAGGGGTGCATCCGTATGGCACGTGACGAACCACATTCTGGGCTCCGGGACAGGGAGTTCACCTCAGAGAACGGGGCGAGCGATAGTTCGATGTCGCGCACCGTGTCCCAATCATTGCTCCACTCCGATCTGATGCTCTCAAAGGTACCCAAGCACCTGCTAGCACCACAGCGTCCACCAGGTCTTTGCGCCGCGGGGTTGAAGAACGCTGGCCTGGCTACGGCGGGGCGAAGGGGACGCACGCCGAGCCGGCAGGTGACATGAACGAATTGAACGAGAAAGGAGGGAGGGAGAAGAAGCGACGGCTTATCCAGTTCGGTACTCTTGTGAATCGGAGTCAAACATAATCTTAACGTGTTAGAAACCAGACAAGGAGTGCGAACAATGAAACCCAAGGGATTCACCCTCATTGAGCTACTGGTCGTGATTGCCATCATCGGCATCTTGGCAGCCATTCTGCTGCCGGCGCTCGCGCGGGCACGCGAAGCTGCGCGACGGGCGAGCTGTCAGAACAATCTGAAACAGATGGGCATCATCTTCAAGATGTACGCCAACGAGTCCAAAGGCGAGAAGTTCCCGCCCAAGGTCGTCGACCCCTTCGACACCATGTTCCCCGAACCGGTTACCGTGTATCCTGAATACCTGACGGATCTCAACGTGATCTACTGCACGTCGGACGGTGAGGGCGACCCGAACGCGCAGGGCTCCGTGGGCAGCGGAGGCTGGTACGACACTGCAGGCAACCTCGTGTGGGCCGATCTTGTCGTGGAATGCGACGTATCTTACATCTACATGGGTTGGGCCATGAGGGACGAGATGTTCCCCGACCTGGCGACCGACCAGGCGGGGGTCGACGACCTGATCATGGAGTTCGGGACAGACCTCGTCGCCGGAAACATGGACAAGGACCTTGACCTGTCGTTCGGAACGCTGTACCGGCTTCGCGAAGGTATCGAGCGATTCTTCATTTCCGACATCAACAACCCCGCCGCGACCAGCATGGCGCAGTCCGAGCTGGCCGTGATGTGGGACTACGTCGGCCAGAACGTCGACGAGTACAACCACGTACCCGGCGGGTCCAACGTGCTGTACATGGACGGACACGTGACGTTCATCCGGTACCCCGGCGAATTCCCGATTGATGAGACTTTCGCCTACATCATGTACACGGCCACTTCGTTGTTCTAGTTTCGTTTCCGCATAGCGTTTTGGGGCAGGATCTTCGGGTCCTGCCCCTGTTTTGTGTTTTGGCGAGTGCACCTGAGAATCTCTCGCGGAAGGCGAAGATGTCCGAGGCAATAGAGAGACAGCAAGGACGTTGAGGGAGTGATACCTCGTGTCGCGCATGGCAGTTGCTCTTGCCTC
>JAAEQP010000210.1 GCA_024231375.1 bacterium
TAGCCAATCACGAAGAGCTCGCTGTATATCCCCCCGTCGGGATGGTTGAACCGGAACGTGCCCGGCCCCGTGATGACTTTGACGCCGTGGTGCGCGAAGCTACTCGGTAGCCCGGACAGCCGGAGGACAAACTGCCACTGCGTCCCGATGCGCTGCAGCATCACGCCGTCGAAGCTGTCTGCCAGGATGATGTCCGCGTTGCCCGGCAGTATGATTTCGCCCCCGCCTCCCGCGCCGTGCTTGATGGTGACGATGCGCGCATCGTTCGCCTGACGCACGATGAGCACGTGCCCCTCGTTGACGTCGGTCTGCGCGATGTGCGTCAGGTCGTCCGCCGCCGCGTCGCCTTCGGTGTCCACGTGGCAGATCGCGCGGTTGGGCGTGATGGAGCCGTCCGCGATTGTCAGGTTCTGCCGGACTCGCCCGCCGAACTGACGGCGGTTCGAGTAGAACCATTGAATCAAGGCGCTCTTGAAGTCGCCTTCGTCCACATCGTTTCCGACCAAGTCCGAGCTAACGGGCCATTCTGTCGCCA
>JAAEQP010000211.1 GCA_024231375.1 bacterium
CACCTGTTCCCGCACTGGAACTGGAAGAAGAACGAACGCAGACCGATTCCTGTCTGGTGTCACACCAACTGCGACCAGGTCGAACTCTTCCTGGACGGACGAAGCCTCGGCCGCAAGACCGTTGAGCCATATGGACACGTGGAATGGAAGGTGCGATTCCGTCCCGGCACTCTCACCGCACGGGGATATATCAAGGGCAAGGAGGTCAAGGTCGTTTCCGTCGAGACCACCGGGGCTCCCGCCGCCGTGAAACTCGAAGTGGACAGGACTTCTTTGCGCGCCAACAATAACGACGCCGTTGTTGTCACTGCGAGCGTAGTCGACGCAGAAGGACGGCACGTGGCCACGGCAGATAACCTGGTAACCTTCAGTGCCGGGCGCAACGGACGGGTCATCGGTGTAGGCAACGGCGACCCCAGCAGTCACGAACCCGACAAGGCGTCCAGGCGGAAGCTATTCAGCGGTCTCTGCCAGGCAATCGTCCAGGCGACCGACAAACCGGGCAACATCACAATCAAGGCCGCTGCGGCTGGTCTGCGACCCGCTGAGATCAAGGTCACGGCGCGTTAGACCTGGAGCGGGCGTGGGTTCCAGCGCTCAGGTCTACCCAACCGTCGCCCGAGGCATCTGCGCGTGCGAGACGGGGGCTCGCCTTCCTTCCGCCCTCTCAGCGTCCTCGGCGTCTCTGCGGTGCCCTCATCCCCTTTCCCTCCGTTTCGCGCCTTTCGTAGTTACCCTCCACCCGTACGCGTCCTACTCCCCGACCATCACCAGGTACGCCTTCCGACGTTCGGCGAGATCGAAGTTCGCCATGGGATTGTCACGAAGGAGCATTGTGCCCACCTGTGCGGCGTAATCCTCCGTGAACCTTCCTTCCTCCACCTTCTCCGCTAGAACACGCGCAATTTCCTTTCGCGCAATGACCGCGTGACCGTATGACCCCTCGACGAAGAGGTAGTCGCCGCCGAACCCGTGAATCTTGTTCGCCGGGACCAGGTCGAGTACTTCCGACAGCGCGCGCCGCGTAGCCGCTTGTCCCATCGACCAGTTCCAGCAGAAGTTGATCGTAACGTTCGGGCAGTTCTTGGTCAGTACGATCGCCTCGTCCTGGTACGGGTAAGAGATATGGTAAATGTCGAACTTTGTTGTCGAATACTTCAGGAACAGGTTGGTCAACAGACCTGCGCGACTATTCATGATGAAGTTGCCGTTACCCTCCTGGAACCCCGTATGGAACTTCATCCGAAGATCGTGCTCACCGCACTTACGGCAAAGGTAGTGCATGATGAAGTCTTCGAGCGGCTTGATGTCCGTTTCGGAAGGACGTTCGTCCTCACTCAACAGTCGTGAGAAGACTTTCTCTGCCACGTCGCGGGA
>JAAEQP010000212.1 GCA_024231375.1 bacterium
CCGGTTCTTCAGCCGGTTCTTCGTATCGAACTACTGCCCCCTCTGTTTCATGGAAGAATCGGGCCGGAACCGGACACCGGACAAGCTCCCCGCAGCCGAGAGGCAACCCCTGTTCGATGCGTGCAACCGGGCATTGCGCGCCACCATCGAGGTGCTTCAGCCTCGGATTGTGCTGGGGATTGGCGCGTTCGCGGAAACCCGGGCTCGCGACGCCCTGGACGGATTCGACGTGCGGATTGGGCGTGTGTTGCACCCCAGCCCGGCCAGTCCCGCGGCCAATCGCGGATGGGCCCAAGCCGCGGAGAAGGCGTTCAGAGCGCAGGGCGTGGATCTGTAGCGGGATGCGGGGCAATCGCACTAGAATGGCGCGAGCATGAGAGCATAGGCGAGCGAGGATGCCCCCCTCACGGAAGTGCCGGGTCCACGGCCTGCCCCGAAACGGGCCTGCGCCACCCCAAGTGTGCCACGCACAACACTGTTGTGGATGTCTTGAGTACACATGGTTGGCATCTCCGACAATCCAGACACCCACAAGCTGGCGCTTGAAGGTGGCACACGGCGTATGACTGGGAGACCGTGTGAATGCGCTGCTGAGGGCAAGCCTCTGCGCGGCAGTGCCATGGTCGATCAAGTGCGATTGCCCTGCGCGGAGTTGCGCCGGACACCCGCGGCTGGCTAGAATCCCGTCTTATGAATGGCTTGCGCTGCTGGATTGCCGCGACGTGGTGGATTACCCGCTACTTCCTCTATCGGAAGGGAATCGGATCCCTTCCGTTGCTCAGCGACGTCTATCCTGAGACGATGACGGTCGTCGGGCACGTCCTCCGGTGGGGAAGCCGCATTCGGATTCGCGGCGCGGAGCACTGCCCTCGGCATGGTCCGGCGGCCTTCGCGGCGAACCATTTCAAGTTCGACGATCCGCCGGTTATGTTCCGGGTCATCTATTTGGGCAGCGGCAACAACATCTACCCCCACTTCCTGGGTCGCGACGACATTTTCGCCGGCGCGCCGCTGGCGAACCTCATCGACTACAACGAGGTCCTGGAGCTCACGGGCGGGGTGTTGTTCACACGGGAGAGCGTGAAGCTCTCCCAACTCAAGCCGATCGTGAAGGTTCTTCGAGACGGAGGGTGCTTCGCGCTGTATCCCGGAAGGAAACGTTCCCGTTCGGGGGTGATCATGGAGTACCCCGATGAGAACCCCGAGCCGGGCGGGGTGGCCCTGTTCGTGGGCCAGGCCCAGCGGGGGCGTCCCGATCTCCGCATTCCCGTGGTGCCTCTTGCACGCACCTACAACCCCGTAACGAAGAAGAGCGCCTTCGTGTTCGGCGAGCCGGACTACCTGCCGCCGGACGCCGACCGTGCCCAGCGGGCGGAACTGGACTGTCGTGTGGCCGAGCGCATCGCCCAGCTTGCCGAGATAGACGTGCTCCAGATCGTCTGTGGCATTCTCTGCATGCGCGCCATTCACAATCGGCATGAGGCCATCGCCCTCTCCGCGTTTGAGGAAGCGGTGCGCCAAGTGGTTGACTCGGTACCGAAGCGGAACGTGGACCCGGCCGTGGAAACGCGGCTAGGGCGCGAGGTGAAGGGTGCTCTCAAGTATTTGCGGAAGAAGGGGATGCTTCGTCTGACGCGGGACCAGGTCGTACCGGATCTGACGGCCATCCAAAGCGACCGACCCATCACCTACGAATTCAGGGATGAGAATCCGGTGAAGTACACGACGAACCAGATTCTCCATTGTTTCGACGTTATCCGTGCGGTGGAAACCGTCGCGCTGGAATTGTAGCCACAGGCTCAGCACGGCGAGACCTGGAAGGAAACAACAATGATTGCATGCGTCATGGCCATGGTGCTCGGACCGGTTTGGGTGGAAGCCCCGGCCTTTGAGAAGCCTTGGGATAGCCCGCCGGCCCGGTTTGAAGTGGACAACGGCGTGCGTACGGCCCGGGTGATCGACGAGATCACAACGTTGGAGGTGCCGTGCAAGGTGCAGCAGCTAAGGGACAAACGGTACGTGTTCTGGACGCGCTCCGAAAATGGGGCGAAGCCGCACCGGTACAAGATTGAGACGGAGACCGAGGGCGTTCGGTCGCGCCCCGTGTTCGTGGGCGCGGGCGACATGCTCGACTACGGCAAGGTCAACAGCGTGGCCGACCTGGGCGTCGGCCTCTGGGCGACGGCGCTTCCCATCCACTGGAACGACGACGACATGGTGGACCTCGTCTACAGTTGCCAGGATGCGCCCCAGAGCGGCGTATATGTCTATGTGCAGGTGCAGTCGGGCGTGTTCAAGCGTATCGCCCGGCTCGGGGATGGACACCACTACCCGACCGTGGCGGACATGAACGGGGATGGCAAGGAGGATCTTCTGGTCGGCGATGCGTGGTACAGCGACATTCGCGCGCAGGGGCTGGAGGAACGTGCCAAAGGGCCCATTGCCAAACCCGATCACCGTATCCGGGCCTTCAATGTGCGACAGGTGGACTGGGATGGCGACGGTGTCATGGATCTCATCTCCGCGTCGGGCGACTGGCGCGAGGACGGGTGGGACCGCGGATTCGACGATCGCGGTGTCTGGACGCGTGGCCCACTGCGTGGTCCGCTCTTCTTCCACAAGAACACCGGCACGAACACGGAACCCACGTACGCCGAGGCCGCGCCCCTGCTTGCGGACGATTCGCCCATCGATGTGTACGGACGTCCAAGCCCATGCGTGGCGGACTGGGACGGTGACGGTGACCTGGACCTGATCTGCGGCGAGTTCCGCGATGAATTCACCTACTTCGAGAATATCGGTTCGCGGACGGTGCCTATCCTGGCTTCGCCGCAACCGGTCATGGGGGTCAAGGGTCGTCTCCGCGCGGACCTGTGCATGATCTCGCCCGTCGCCTACGACTGGAACCGGGACGGACGCCCCGACCTGGTGGTTGGTGAGGAAGACGGCCGGGTCGGCATCATGCTGCACCGGGGCATGTCGCGCGGCGCGCCGTACTTCGCGGACGAGCGGTTCCTCCTGGAACAGGACCCGCCCATCAAATCCGGCGCACTTGTGGTTCCGTGGATCGACCCCGAGACGCGGGATCTGTATTGCGGCAACACGGCGGGATACATCGAGTGTTTCCGCTGGGTGAAGGACGCGTACCGCACGGGCCGATACTTGCGGGCGGGAAACGATCCGTTGCGGGTGCTGGCGGGATACAACGGCAGCATCCAGGGTCCGGCGGAGGAGAAGTGGGGATACACGGCCATCACGTTGGGTGACATCAACAACGACGGCGCCCAGGAAGTGGTGTACAACTCCATCATCGGGCGTATCGAGTACGTGGCGTTCGGCAACGGTCCGGAGCGCGTGACCGCGCCGAGTCCGGTGCCCGTGGCGTGGCCCGGCGAACCGCCGTATCCCGCCTGGAACTGGTGGAAACCCGGCCCCGATGCGCTGGTAGTGGAATGGCGCACGCGTCCGCTGATCGTGGACTGGGACAAGGATGGAAAGAACGATCTCGTGGCGGTCGATCATGAGGGATATCTCGCGTTGTACCGGTACGCCGACGGGCGCTTGATGCCGGGTGATCGGGTGTTCAAGGCCGAGGACGGTAGCGATCTCCGGTTGAACGAGAAGGAAGGTGGTGGTAGCGGCCGCGCCAAGATCCACATGGCCGATTGGGACGGCGACGGCGACCTGGACCTCATCCGGAACACGAAGAATGCGGGCTGGTTTGAGAACACGGGCGGAGCAACCTTCGTCTGGCGGGGCGACTTCCCGTGCCGGAAACTGGCGGGCCACACGACGGCGCCTCAGGCGTTCGACTGGAACGGGGACGGAACGCTCGATCTCATCATCGGCGCCGAGGACGGCCGCATCTACTGCTATCATCGCGCCGCGTTGGAAGAACCGGACAAGGTGGACGCGCAGCCCGCTCAGTAGGGGCGGGATATACTTCGTTTCACTCAGCATCCCGGGGCGGGTCATGCCCCGCAGGACGCGTATCGTTCCGCGCCTGTCGCGTCGCGGCACCGGATGGTGCGTGCTCACTTCGTTCGACGCACCCTACCAAGAGGCCGACTCAGTAGGGGCCCGCTCTTACAGGAAGATCCAAGCCACCGCGAAGAGAAGGAACATGCTGGCGATGTGGACGGCGATGGCCACCAGGTAGTGACAGAAGATGTAGGTGAGTAGCTCCCACAAGGAAAGCTGGTACAACTGGTAGATGAACCAGAGCACCAGCAAGGGACGTAGCAGGCCTAGGACGAAGCCGATTCCGGGCACGATACCGAAGGGAATCCACCATACGACGGTGAGGGCAAGGGCCACGATCCCAATAACCAGCACGTTCTTCCAGAAGCCCTCGTTGGGCAACGCGTTTGCCCAACTGAGCGCTATCCACAATGCGATCATTTCGCCCGCGAACCGGGCGCCGTAGAGAATGATGTGCACGAGCGCCTGTGCGACCACTGGAAGGTCTTCCACCTGAGGCGCTTGCTCTCCCTCGATTGGCTCCTGAACCATCGTAGCGTCGTGCGGTCGAGGAGAGGGTGTCTCGTCGAACAGGGCGACGGTGATGGCGAGGAAGACAACCGCGATCCCCGCCCACATGACGACCGTCTTGAACCGGTCGCTGTCCACGTCGAACCACTTCTTCTCCTGGGGCTCCATGTCTTCGGGATCGGGAGGGGGGGGTCCCGTTGGGTTGGCCAAGTCCTCCTGAAGCTGCGCCAACTGGGCGGGCGTGAAGCCCGCGTGGGGGTTGGCGATGGCCTCCGCGGGGTTGACCTCCCGGACCATATTCGCGCAGATGTTGCAGAGCAGGCCTTCGGGCGTGTGGATGCGGTCCCAATCGCCGCGAAACACCCGTTTGCACCGTGGGCAGTGGGGTTCCGAAGGCGCCGCCTTGGACGGGGCCAGGAAGTCGATGACCGCGTCTTCGGTATCCGCATCGTCGTCCTCGAACCCGGTCTTGGGGACGACGATGACCTCGGGGTCCTTCTCCGGGAGTTTCCGGTCCGCGGGGATGAGGTCGTCGTCGGTGATGATGACTTCGCGGCCGCATGACGGGCATCTGCCCGACAATCCGACGGCATTCTCGGTGACGCGGCGCTGATGGCCGCACCGGCATGTGACGATATACTCGCTCATTCAGCCACTACTCCGGATACACCGCTTCATCGTGCCACACCTTCCACATCAATTCGTAGCGATCCAACGCGAGACCCGTGTACGCGCAATTGCTGGTTGAGAAAATGTAGCCGCCTCCCGGCATCCCGTGCTCGATGCAGTAGCGCGCGGACGCGACAACGTCGTCTTCCGTGCCCGATTGAAGGAGGCCGCAGTTGACGTTGCCAATGAGGCACACTTGGTCGCCATAGTCTTTCTTGACCTGGGCGATGTCGACACCGCCTTGCGGGTCCAGCGAATGCAGCGCGTGGGGATTGGCGGACACCAGTTGATCCAGGATCGGCATGATGTTGCCGTCTGTATGTTTGATTACGTGGAACCCCAGGTCCCGTTGGGCCGCGACGGCGGCGGTCAGATAGGGAGTGACCAATTCCGCGAACATGTCCGGGCTCAGGAAGGGGTTGTCGTTGAGGCAGTAGTCCGAGCACATGGCGAAGCCGTCCAACCCGCCATGTTTGGCGTACCGTTCGGCCTGGACCGTCATATCGTCGACCCGTTTCCGGGCTTCCTTCTTGGCTTCGTCCGCATGCTCGTAGAACCACATGGTCTGCTCAACCATGTCGGCGCCCGACGGGACCCCGTAGGTGGGATCGCCGTGAATCATCAGGAAGTAGCGGTCGCCCGACTTCTCCCGCACGACGTCGATGAGGCGCAGCGTCTCCTCTTCCGTGCCGGGGTTGGGGTGCAGGAAGATGGCGCTATGCTCGTACCGTTCGGCCGTCATGATGTAGACGTCGGCCATCTCCTCGCGGTGCAGTCTGCGTTCGGACTCCGACATCTGGTCCCATTGGTGGTACGCACGCTGGCTCGGGTGAATCTTGCCGAAGGCCTCCATGGTCAGGAAGAAGACCAATTCGAAATGGGGCACCCGTCCCGTCAATGGACGCCGTTCAAGCGCCGCGATAAACCGCTCTCTGGGTGTCATGCCTCGCTCCCGTTGAATGCCTGCCCGTCCGCCGTGATTGCTCGAAAGGCATATTGTATAGTAGCCGGCGTCTTTGTGCACGGAAGGAGATGACGATTTACGCCGATGGCGATCACGCTTGGCGGGGAGAGATAGGAAATGAGTTTCAGCAGACGGTGGGCATATGTGGCGGCCGCAATGGGGGCGGTGTTCCTCGCGGGCACGGCTTGCGCCCAGGACGGCGCCGCGGGAGGGACTGAGATGGAGATGGTGGCCTTCGATACCAGATTGGACACCGTGATGACCCACGACGACGGGGAATTCCTGTGGTTTCATCCTCGGGTGGTGGCCGTGCCCGGTCGCGGGA
>JAAEQP010000213.1 GCA_024231375.1 bacterium
CAACTTCGCCGTGTCCTGGTCGGTAAGGGCGCCCCGTTCCGCAAACACCGAGTTGTGCAACGTGCCGACTCCCACCAGTGCCGCCTGAACCTCGCGCAATCGATCCACGACCATACGAACCGATGCCAGCCCCAGCAACGTCTTGTGCGTCTTTGCGTCCGGAAGAAGGGCCGGCGTGTTCAGGATAAAGAACCTGCCGCACCAACGCTTGGCGAGAACACGCCCCAACTCGAGGGCATCGTACGAGCCCACGCTGGCGTCGATATTCCCCATGGCCTGCACAACGGTCAGCCCTTCCACACCGGGCGGAGCGGTCATGTTGCGAATCAGCCACTGCATCGTCCGTCCGCCGGCGATGGCGAGCGTGCCCTGCGTCGGAATCCAACGGGCGACGCACGGTGCGGCGAAGTGCGTCAAACTCTGTCTCAGTTCGACGGCGTTCAACCCCTTGGCCGTCTTCACGACCACCGCCTGGCCGAGCCCCAGACGACTCTCCAACTCTTCCTCGAGTTCGTGATCCCGCGGGTCGTATTCC
>JAAEQP010000214.1 GCA_024231375.1 bacterium
GGTGTCGCTGCTCCCGTGGCACGGGTCGCGCTATTCCTTCGCCGGGAAGACCGGCTACGCCATCCACACCTTCGACATCGACGCGCCGGGGACCTACGTGCTGTCGGCCGGAGTGCCCGTGAAGCCGGGACAGACCGAAGTGGTGCTATCGCTGAAACGCGGGTTTGGCGCGCGTATGCTGGTGGTTATTCTGGTCCCACTTGGCGTCGTCTTCGCGGGAGTCGCCGTTATGCTCGCAGTGCTGGGCCTGTTCCCAGGCAGGGGTCGCGCGAACGGACACGGCTTGGTCGAGACAAACGGCGATGGCGTGCTGCTGGACACGAGCCGGGGTTTCTTCGAAGGCTCGTGGCGAATGCCTCTGGCTTACGAGGGCTCGCTATGCGACCGCTACTTCGGCGGACGTGTGGGAGGCCGGATTCAGTGCAACGCGCGGCTCACGTTGACCGAGGATGCGATTCACATCGTGCCGTGGTTCGGCGATCCCGTGACCATTCCACTGGATCGCGTCTACGACACGTATCCGTGCAGCACCACGGGCGGCAAGATATGGGCTAGGGACCGGGTGCTCAAGATTGTGTGGCAGTCCGATGAAGGCGTGGCCGCTACGGGAGTTGTGACCATGCTGGGTGCGGGAACCAACGCACGCGATTGGTCCGACGCTATCGCGCCGCTGTTGTCCGGACTGCCCGCTCCGGATGCCGACGCCGTGGAGTCGGTGCGCCGCGTGAACCGGCGTGTGACACGGATCTTCTGGGGGGTCGCGCTGTCGCCGGTGCTCTTGGAAGTCGCCGCGTTCGCGGGATGGGTGCCCATTTCCATGGGACTCCTGACGAACGCGTTCCTCCCGTCTTTTCTGATCGCCGCTCTGGTGGCACGCGCCTACTACCGGCGGCACGCGCGTGCCGTCGACACGATCAGGGGTTGACCGAAGGGATCGAAAATGCATCGCATCACAAGACAGATGACCGCGCCGTGGACCGTGCTGGCCCTGATGTTGGTGTCTATCGTGGCGCCCACGGCAGGCGTACTGTGGTTCATGCTGCGCGCGGTGGACAATGAACGGTTGGCCGTGCGCCAACGCCTGATGGACGTCTACGGAGTCCAGGCGCGTGAAGGTGCGCAGGCTTTCGAAACGGACATGCGGGAGCGATTCGACGCAGCGCCGGTCGATCTTCCTGCTGCTAGCTTGTTCCGCGAGTGGGTCGTTGCGGGGGTGTGCGGTGCCTGCGTTGTGATCGATGCCGACGGACGCGTGGTGTACCCGTCGGGTCCACCGATGGATCGGACCGATCAGTCGGATCCGTCCGATATAGCCATGGCCGAGGCACGGGACCTGGAATTCGTCCGGAACGACCCAGAGGGCGCGGCCGAACGCTATGCCGAGATCGCCTCGAATGCGCGCGAGCCGGGCAGGCGCGCGAACGCGCTGGTGTCGGAGGCGCGGTGTCTGGCGAAGTCGGGTGACGGCGACGGTGCGGTCGACGTCTATCTGCGCGTCGGCGAAGATAAGGGACTGCGGAATGCATGTAGCGCCGAAGGCCGCCTCGTGGCGCCCGATGCGCTGCTTCGCGCCCTGGAACTGATGGACTCTACAGACGATCCGCGCCACGCCGATACCCTCGAACGCTTCTGCGATCGAGTGCTCGACTACAGCGGTCCCGGCATGCCATCGCGACAGCGCCGGTTTCTGCTTTCGCGCCTCTGGGGGATTGACACGAAGGCGTTGTCGGCGGACCGGCGCGACGGGACGGTGCGTCTGAGGGAGGCAGAGGAACTTGCTGCGGAGTACCTGGACGCAGGCATCAGCCACGCCGAAAGTTCAGGCCTCATGCCGTTCGGTATCCCGGATGCGTACCATGTGCGCCGTTCGGCTCCGGAGGGCGGAGCGGTCATCGCTCTGGTTAAGGGAACATCGTTGGTGGCTGACGCACAGCGATGCTTGTCCGCGGAGCTGAGCGACGGCGTAGCGGCCGCCCTGCTTTCTCCGGGGCAGCAACCGGCGAGTGAATCCGTCGTTGCGCGCCTCCCCGTCGGCGACTTGCTGCCCGACTGGGAGTTGGTCTTGTCGTTGGAGGGGGAGGACCCCTTCCGCGTGGCCGCCGACCGGAGAGTGACAGCCTACGTCTGGACCGGTGTGCTTTTCATAGCGGCCGTCGCAGTTCTGGCCGCGTTGGTCGTGCGCCGTGTGCTGAAGGACATGGCCTCGGCGCGTCTCAAAAACGAACTCATCGCAACCGTGACTCACGAGTTGAAAACACCGCTCGCCTCCATGCGGGTTCTGGTGGACACACTGATGGACGGGCGGTGCGCGGGGCCGGACCAGGAACGCGAGTACCTCGCCCTCATAGCCCGGGAGAACGCGCGGCTCAGCCACCTCATCGACAACTTCCTGGCCTTCTCGCGGATGGAGCGCAACAAACGGACCTTTGACCGCGCGCCATTGGACCCTGCCGTGGTTGCTTCGGAAGCCGCCGATGCCGTGGGCGAGCGGTTCGAGTCCCCACGCTGTTCATTCGAGATGGAGGTGGCTGACGACTTGCCGTGCGTCATGGGCGACCGCGACGCGCTGGTCAGTGTGTTGCTCAACCTGCTGGACAACGCCTACAAATACACCGACCGCGACAAGGACATCCGGCTGCGCGCCTATGCATCCGGCGGCATGGTATGCTTCGACGTGACGGACAACGGTATCGGACTGACGCGTCGGGCTGCCCGGAAGGTGTTCGACCGCTTCTATCAGGTGGACCAGACCTTGTCACGCCGCGCGGGCGGGTGCGGACTGGGGCTCAGCATCGTTCAGTTCATCGTGTCGGCACACGGCGGGAGTGTGGACGTGACGAGCACGCATGGAGAAGGCAGCGTATTCACAGTTCGCCTACCCGCGGCCAACGGCAATGACGAGACTCTCTGATGGCAGGTGAAACCATCCTTATCGTGGAAGACGACCCGGCCATGCGGCGCGGGTTGAAGGATAACTTCGCCTACGAAGGCTACACGGTCGAAACCGCGGAAGACGGCGAGGAAGGGCTCGATACGGCGCTCCGTATCCGGCCCGACCTCATCCTCCTCGACATCATGCTTCCCGGCATGAACGGCTATGAGGTGTGTCAACACCTGCGCGACGCGGATGTCGACGTGCCCATTATCATGCTCACCGCCAAAGGGCAGGAGTCGGACATCTGCCTGGGCCTCAACCTGGGCGCCGACGATTACGTGACCAAGCCGTTCAGCATCCGCGAACTATTGGCTCGGGTGGCCGCGTTCCTGCGCCGACGGGGCGCCACCGAGGATGAGGCGTTTCGCTTCGGGCAGTTCGAATTGTCCCTGTCAGCACACAAGCTGTGGCGGGAAGGTCAGGAGATCGCCTTGACGCCCAAAGAGTTCGCCGTACTGGCGCTGTTAGTCCAACGGGCCGGCCGGGCGCTCACCCGCGACGAAATCCTGCGCGTGGTGTGGGGGCATGGCGTGTTCGTGACGACCCGTAGCGTCGACCGTTGCATCACCACCTTGCGCACCAAGATCGAGTCCAACCCACGCACGCCGCGGCACATTCAGACCGTCCGCGAGATCGGCTATCGGTTCGAGGCCGACGACGGATGTCTGCCCTGAACCCAAGCAACCACTGCCGCGCACGCGACAAGTCCGGCCAGTAGGGAAAGCCATCCCTCATCTGCGCCAGAAGGCGTCACCGAAAGCCGGACCGGCGTTTCGGGGTCGGGGGCGTTGAAGGTGATGAATAGCGGCTTGTCGGTTACGTCCACCACGGATTCGAGCAGATGGTCCTGGAAGCCGGACGCGACGTCGTGCATGAGCGCGGGCGTATCGAGTGGCCCCAAGTCTATCGTGACACGCGCGCTCCCGTGCTGCCGCAACCCCGGCTCAAACCATAGGACCAATGCGGATTCGCCGTTGCCGCGCCGGTAGAGCGTGGTGCGGAGTTGCCGTGCCGTGACGCCTGCGGACACGTCCACCAGATCGCATCGAATGACGCTATTGTTGCAGTGTTCAGAGAACAACCGGTACGCGTAGGCGGCGGGCTTCCACTCTCCCTCATCTGTGACCAAGCCGAAGAAGTGTTCTGAATTCAGGGGGTCTTTCTGTGCCCTCTCAAGACTCGCGTCTCCGTGGCAATGCCAGAACAACTTGTCTATACCGAGGGACGTGGCGACCGTGTACGCCTTGATCAGATGTCCCGCACGGCGTCCGGCCGGTACGCACCAGGGATACACGCCACCGGTGGGCGCACCCAATTCGGTGATCCACACGGGACCGGGGTGACCGAACTTGGCGACGGCGTTTCTCACTCGTTTGAACTCGTTGTAGTACGCGCGGGCATCGGACACGTAGGTGTGCATGGCCGGGTGGTCCACGGGCTTCAATGCGCCGTACGCGTGCAGGCCTTCAATACCCTCGGAAGAGTACAGACCGAGCAGCGACGTCATGGCGGTGCCGATGATTCGAGTGTCGGGATAGGCCTCGCGTATCGCCTCGGCGGTCTGGCGCGCCACGGGATAGAAGTCGTCCATCGTACCGCTCCAGAACTGAGGAATGTCGGGTTCGTTCCAGATCTCCCAGGCGTACACGCGATTCCCGTACCGTCCAACCAGATGCAGTGCGTAGTCCACGAACAGAGGGATATCTTCCTCCGCGATATAGCCGGACCGTTGGGACCCCTCCGCCGATTGCTTCACATTGTTGTTGTCGAAACCGAGCACCACGACGACGTGCATGTCGTTCCTTTCGGCCACTTCGAGGAACTCGTCGAACGAGGAGAAATCCCAGGTGTCGGGATTTGGCTGCACGTGTCCCCAGTACACAGGGATTCGGATCAGCCGTGCGCCCAGGTCATGAAGCGCTACGTATTCCTCGTCCGTGCGGGAGTAACCCGCGTGGCACAGTCCCGACGCACCGCCGACCGTAACGCGTTCAGGACGCCCCATCCTCACGGGCGGCCACATGGTGGCCGCCATGAGTGCGCCAATGGGTAGGGCGATCAAGACCCATGTCGCGGGGTACATCCATCGGGCCAGGAATGGCGAGGCGGCCGTTGGCACACAGTCTTCGGCTGAACTTGCCCGCCGCCGCCACCGTCCCAGAACCGCGAAGCCAATGCACACGCCAAAGAGTGCCGCTGCCGCCACGGCCCCTCTGGACACCAGGGCCTGTACGGCGCCGACTCCCATCTGAAGCACGGTGATCAGGCCGTTCAACGTGAATCCGAAGAGGCCGAAGAGCCACGTGAGTGAAACACCCGCGACGAAGAAGGCGTAGACCAACGGGCCTTGCCGTCTGATGGCGAGGTACAGCGCAGGGAGGCTGTATCCGACGACGAGGGATATGGGCCAACGGACGGACTCGCTGGTGGCCATCACCACGATGACAACGATTGCATGCGTGACGAGATGGAATCGATAGCGATGGGCAAGCACAGCCATAGCCGCGCCTCCCAGGAACCAGGTGTTTGCGAACATGCTGACGAACTGGGAGTACTTCAGTTCCGCCGCGCCGGCCACGTCGCCCGCGAACACCAGACGCAGCACCACGGTGAACACGAGCACGGTCGGGACCAACCCTTCCACGAAGGCCGCCGCATTCGCGAGCGGCCCATCCTTGCCCCTCGTAGACGCTTCGCGGCAAGAGTCAGCGCGGCTGAGAGGCGCCATGACTGCGTGGAACACGATAGAGGCAGTCCAGAAGTAGGGCGCCCAAACCATGCCCGACGCCAACCACAGCATGCCGCCCCACAGAATCAGGCCAAAGATGACGGTCCAAAGCCAACGCGTCGGCGCGTCGGCTGCAAGGGCACGCATTCGCACATGCAAAGCCAGGTTGCTTAGCAGGGCGAATGTCATGGCCGCACTCCACAGGCACAGCGGCCACGTGAGCGGCACGGCTTGCGAGAAGGGGTCTCGAAGGGCGAAGTGGACCATGAGTAGCGTCATGAGTGCGGCCGACGTCAGGTGGAACAGCCACTCCGTCCTCACGAGCGCCGTGCGCACGCGCCGGAATTGCGCCGCCAGGGCCATGACCACGATCACCGCCAGAGGAACCGCCGCCACCAACGCGCTTGTTCGGTTCTCCGCGACGAACCGCGTGTTGGTGTACAGCACCCAAAACGCATGCAGAGGGATGAGAACAAAGGCCTCTCCCCAACTCATGGCGTGCGCCATGGTCCGAGACGATTGGGGGTCGGTCCAATCCGAACAAGAACTTCGCAAACTCACGGCTGTCTCCTCTGCGGTACAACTGGCCCGGGCTGAGACGCAACATCCCCCCAGTGGCATGACCGGCGGGGTTCAGTGGGAGCGTCGCCACGGCATGCCCAACATCACGGGCAAGCGTCCCGCCATCCTACGGACACAGCCCTGTGCCTTCAAGGCCGACCGCGCGATTGGCTATCGGCTTGAAGCTGGAGACGAATGACAGCCTTCCCCTTCGCCCCTGTGCGCGGGAGCGGAAAACCCGGGTCTGTACCAAGCGAGCGCAGCGAGTCGGGACTGTCCCAGGCGTTTTCGCGGCCTTGTCGTGCCTGCAGACCTTCGTACGGAAACAGTGATTGGAGAGGTACGGCCGTGCGCCTTCCCCTGCGACCAGACCGCGTCAACTGGATTTCTGGTATAGTGCTATGATACAGACTAGCGTACCCCAGCCGTCAGACAGATGAATCCGCGCGGGGATGACGGCGCGGGCGTGGGACTATCCGTGGTCGAGCGCTTCGGCGCGGAAGGGGGACGATGGCTAAAACTGGTTACTGTGGAGCCGTTGAAAAAGTCACATGTCCACCAGAACAGAAGCGACAAACGGGGACTGCCAAGGTCTTGCGTCCCATTATTGCGCTTCTTAGGACAACAATGGGTGGCTGTCCCCCGCTTATCGCGGGCTACGCGCCAGACCCGAGACCTTTTCAACAGGCCCACTGTCCCCATTTGTTTCCATTTGTTCCTTTGCAGGGAATGTGTCGTGCGAGGGGAGGATACATGATACGGACTCTTGTTGCTGTCGCAATTGTTTTGTCAGGCGCGGTGGCCGATAGCGACGCGATGCCGGCCCGCGCAGCGGTGGCAGTTGAGACGGAGATCGGGTACCAGGATCCGATCCCTGGAGGGTACGTTCTTGTAGGACGATCCGGCCGGGTTGTTGCTGTCATAGTCAGCGACTGGCCCGATGGAGGTGCTCGAGAACCAGGTCGGGTGGATTTCTACCGGCTCTCGGACGCGGGAGACCGCTGGCAAGGCAATATGGAATGGGAGATAGGGAGGTACAACGCTCTGGGGTCTATCAGATGGATGACGGACAGCGAAGGACGCGACATCCTCTGTGAGACGGTTTCGCCTCATCGTGCTGTGACAGTGGGCGAGCAGGGCCTTGAGGTACTCGACAAATGTCCAGAAGGGGCTACGAACTCTGCGACCGCAGACTTCGCACGATGGAAGGTCGAGAGACTCCCGACGCCGATCGGTTCTGAAGGTTTGATCGGCTCCGCGCCCGAAAGAGCCGTGTCGCTTGTCGGGGCGATGATAGACGTTCTCGGAGACAAGGGGAATGAGGGGCGATGCCTTCCAAGTGACCTCGAACTCCAGGACATTGCTCGCAAGAGCGACCGCATGCTCTACTCAAGTGGTTACTATAGCGAAGCGTATCTGCTGGATCTGGAAACCGAACGCTGCGTCAATCTTGAGCCGGGGAATAGTCGGATCAAGTCTGACTGCTGGGCGTATCCGAGATTCTCTCCCTGTGAGCAATACGTTCTCGTGGAATACAGGTACACGGGAGA
>JAAEQP010000215.1 GCA_024231375.1 bacterium
GACTTCGCTCGGGATGACGTAGAAGTGGTGCCTCTCAAGCGTGAGGAGTGAGGATGCATCTTTCTCAACATTCCCTCCGCCCCGGTCTTGGGCTCACCACGCCGTGAGCACGGGCAACGTTGGTACTAGACTATTGGTGAGCGTCGAGTATAATGCCAGCTCCCACAGGCACATCAAACGGGAACGGAGAGGTAACTTCTCATGAACTGTAGAATCGTTGCGACGGTACTCACGCTGGCCGCGGGACTGCATCTTGCCGCGGGCGCGGAGGCAAACAAGCCGCTGCCCAAGCGCTACTGGAAGCCCATCAAAGACGAGGTCTATCTCCAGGAAGTGGGATGGAAGATCACGCACTGTCCGCTTCCCGTGAAGGCGGTTGTTGCGCACAACGGCACGGTCTACATCGGCGGCGACACGGGGCTGTATCGGCTCAAAGACACGATCGCCCCTGTGGACCCGGGCAATGCCGTCGAGCAGGTCGGACCGACCGGTGAAGCCGTCAGAACCCTCAAGGTCCTCGACGGTGTACTGTGGATGATCACCGACAAGAGCCTGCATTGCCTGCGCGGCGACACGTGGGTGCGGGTGGCCGAAGGCGACTTCTCGGACGTGTGTACCCACCGTGGACGTGTGTGCGTGGCAGGCGGACGGGCGTTGTACCAGGTCGAAGGGGATACGCTCGCTCCCATCCCTGGCGCAGACAGGTGCCCGGCCATCATCGTCGCCGTGGCATCGTACAGTGAGACCTTGTACATCCTCGGCCATGACCGGATGGTCTTGTTCGACGGGAAACGGTACGACGACATCAACGTCATCGACTGGGGCGCGCTGCCGTCCAAAGACACCCGTTGCATGCTGGCCCAGGGCAGCCGGTTGTACGTGGGTACGGATCGGGGCATCGGCCTTCTGCGCGGCATGGGCATGACCCCGATCCGGGGCGAACAGGGGCTGTGCTACGAAGACGTGACCAGCATCACCGAAGGTGCGGAACAGGACCTGTGGATCGGTACGGCCGAGGGCGCCATTCGCCACGTGAATGGCGAATTCCAATACTTCGCCGCCGCCCGGTGGCTTCCCGGCAACCGAGTCTACGACATCGCCGTCGACCGGACGCCTAGAGCGGATGGGCTTGAGTACGTAGTCTACATCGCCACCGACAAAGGCTTGGGCGTCATCGGCTACGAACCCTACACACTCCTGAAGAAAGCCGCCTACTACGAGACCCATCTGGTCGAGTGGGGACAGAAACGCCTCGGCTTCACCCACAAATTGGAGTGGAGCCACGACCTGAAGAAGTGGGTGCGTGAAGTCAGCGACAACGACGTAGGCTGGAGCACCCACTACCTGGGCGCTCAGTGTTTCCGCTATGCCGTGACGGGAGAGGAAGAGGCCCGCGCCGAAGCGGTGAACTACTTCAACTCCATGAAGTGGTCTGAAGAAATCTCCTCCATCGACGGATTTCCGGCCCGGTCCATCTGGGCCGTGGGCGAAGAGGGCAACAAGGCTCAGGGTGGGTCTGGCGGGTACCCCGCCGAGTGGCATCCCACGCCGGACGGCAAGTGGCATTGGAAAGGCGACACATCGTCCGACGAGACGGACGGGCACTTCTACGCGGCCTCGATCTTCCATGAACTGGTGGCCCGGGGCGAGGAGAAGGCGCGTGTGGTGGAGCACGTGGACCGCATCGCCACGCACATCATCGACAACGGCTGGACCTTGCGCGATGTAGACGGGAAACCAACACGCTGGGCGCGGTGGGACCCCGAGTATTTCCACAGCTACAGTGGTATGTACGCGCGGGGGTTGAACGGGCTCGAAATCCTGATGTACATGCGCACGGCACAGCGCATTACGGGTGACGCGAAGTACGACAAGGCCATCGACACGCTGATCGGGATGCACTATCTCGACAAGATTCTGCGGCAGAAGCTGGTGTTCCCGCCGGACGACGTCTTCCATTCGGACGACCGGCTGGCATTCTACGCCTACTACCCGCTTCTGAAGTACGAGACGGACCCGGATCTGCGGTCGCTGTACATGCGCAGCCTGGAACGGAGTTGGGAAGTGGAACGGATTGAGCACATTCCGTGGTTCAATTTTATCTACGGCGCGTTGACGGGCAACGACTGCGAAACCGAACAGGCCGTCGGCCACCTGCGCGAATACCCGCTCGACTGCCTCAACTACGCGTACCGCCATTCGATTCGCCACGACCTGCACACCCCGGACGGGTACGTGACGTATTCGGGTGGTGTGAAGGCCATCTCGCCCCGCGAGCGGAATCCCAAACGGTGGGCAAGCACGACCCTCAGGCTCGACGGGGGCGGGAGCAATAGTGTTGCGGACCCGTCAAGTTGGATCGAGACCTACTGGATGGGGCGCTACTATGGGTTCATTGAAGCGCCCGAGACGGACGACCCGGCCCTGACGACGGTGCCGTTCAAAGGGATTCGTAGCGACGTGACGCCCTATCAGGGGCCGCCACGTCCGGAATAGAGTGTATTGACGGTGCATCCACCGTATGAACCCGATTCTTCATCTTGTTCAGAATGGCGGGAGCGGGGCGTAGTTCGTTCCTGAACGCGCCTACTTGACGAGGGTTTCACGGTGGGGGGCGGCGGAACGGGTCCCTGCCCCTGCCAGATTGGCGAAGAAATTTCCGAGCCAGCCTTGGAGGTCGTCAATCAGAGAATAGAACAAAGGCACGATGAAGAGGGTCAGAACCGTGCCCGTGGTGAGGCCCCCAATGAGCGCGCGGCCCAGGCTGTGGAAGGCTACGTTGCCGAGGCGCGACCCCATCGCAAGCGGAATGCATCCGCCGATGGTGGTGAGCGCCGTCATCATGACGGGTCGGAATCGGTCGTGGGACGCCGTCAACACGGCCGGCAACCGCTCGTATCCGCGTTTGCGAAGCTGGTTGATGTGGTCCACGATGACGATGCCATTGTTTACCACTACGCCGCACATGAGGATCGCGCCGACCAAGGCCACGGCGTCCATCTGGGTGCGCGTGATAAACATGGACCAATACACGCCGATGAAGGCCAGAGGCACGGATGTGAGGATCGACAGGGGCAGCACGTAGGATTCGAACAACGCGCCCATGACAATGTAGATCAAGATCACCGCGAGGATCAGGGCTTTGGTGAACGTATCGAGGTTGGCGTCCAGTTCGGTTAGTTCCTCGCCCGTTACAATGCTGTAACCCTGCGGGAGACTCAGTGTCGCCACCTGCGCGTCAATGTCGCGCTTGACCCGCGCCAGGTCGTCCGTGGTCGCGATAGCCGAAACGGTGATCACGTTCTTGCCGTCGATCCGGTTGATGGCCTTGGGACTGGGTGCCGTCACTTTGTCGACCAACCGGTTCAGGGGTATCAGCACGCCGTTCCGGTTTAGAAGGGACACATTGTCCAGGTTCGACAGGCTCTTGCGGTCTTTTGCCTGGAACTGGGCGTGGACGGGAACTTCTTGTCCGTTCCTGTTGATATTGAACAGGCGGGTGCCGCGCAGTGCGAAGTCAACGGTACGCGCCACCACGTACGGGCTGATCCCCGCGCCCGAGGCCACGTCCTCGTCGATTTGGAGTTGGATCTCCTTGTTCGCCTGGTCGGTCTCGACCTCGGCGTCCACCACATTGTCCACATAACTGAGCCGGCGGCGCAGTTCCTCTCCGTAGCTAGCGAGGACGCCCGTGTCGCGGCCGCGCATGCGCAACGAGATGCGGGTGTATCCGCTGGACCGGTTCTCCGTAGCGTCGATCCGCACTTCGCCGCCCGCCACCAGGCGTGGCAATGCCGCCGCCAACTCTTCCCGAACCTGCTTCGTGGGGACCAAGGCCCTCGGTCCAGCTGGGTTGCCTTCCAATTGAACCAGATACGCCCGGACCCGGCCGCCGCGGTTGCCGTAGTTGACGTAGATGTTCTCGATGCCGTACCGGTCGCGTCTCTCGTTGAGGAGGCTCTCGATGTTCTCAAAGACTTCCGACGCGTGGTCGAAGTCCATGTTGGGATCGAAGTTGGCGCGGATTTCGATGCGGCGGAGATCGACGGACGGGAGTTGCTGCATGCCCACATTCCGGTAAGGGATGGCATACGTCACCGCCGCCACCACGCCGATGAGGGCCACGGTCGCCAAACGCCAGCGCATCACCCACGCCAGAATGGACGAGTAGGAGGCGTGCATCCAGCGGATGGGATGAATGCCCAGTATCCGGCGGATTAGGCCGGGCTTCCGGGTCAAGTTGAGTTGGTCGCGTTCCTCGGGACTGCGGCGGCGCTTCTTGAGCTTGCTGGCCGCCAACGGAATGATCGTGAGCGACACGACCAGACTGCTGAGAATGGCGATGGCCACCGGCCTGCTGAACTCGCGCATGTGGATCGACATCTCGTTGGTCTCCATGTAGAAGACCGGCACGAACACCACGACGGTGGTCAGGGTGGCAGCGGTGATGGCGAGGCTGACCTCCCGCGCGCCGAGCTCGGCGCTTTCCCGGGGATTGAGACCAAGCTCCTGGTGGCGGAGGATGTTCTCCATCACGACGATGGAGTTGTCCACCAGCAAGCCGACGCAGATGATCATGGACGCCATGGTGACGGTGTTGAGTGTCATGCCGAGAAAATAGATGCCGATGAGCGCCACCACCAGCGAGATGGGAATGGACGTGGCCACGATCAACGTCGGCCGGACTCGCCGCATGAACAGGAAGAGGACCAGAAGTGCCAGCAGACCGCCGTTGCGGCCCGCCGCGCCGAGCATGTCGATGGCGGCAGTGATATTGTCCGAATGGTCCTCGAACACAAACACGTCGACGCCCTGGAGAGACGGTTCCTGACGAAGCCGGTCCAGTTCGTCCCTCACCGATTTGCAGGTGTCGATGGTGTTGGCCTCGGACTTCTTCTGAATGCTGACGAAGACACCGCGTTTCCCGTCGATACGGAGTCCCGTTCCGGTGCCGGTCTCCTGCTGCATGACGCGGGCCACTTCCCGCAGGCGCAGGGCGTTCGGACCCACCACGGCGTCGCGCAGTTCCTCGAGGTTGTCGAATTCGTTCTCGAACCGCACAAGACATGTGGATTTACCATCGGGGAGTTCGCCGACGGAGAGCTTCACGCTTTGTCGCTTCAGGTGGTTGACCACCTGGTACAGGCTGAGTCCGGACCGGCGCAAGGCGTTCTGGTCGAACTCCACGTAGACCGTGCCCTCTTCCTTGCCCGACACTTCCACATCGGCCACGCCGGGCAACCGCAGGAGGAGCGGTTGCAGGCGTTTTCGAGCCCAATGGGCCAGTTCGTTCTCGTTCTCGTCCGTGAGCAGCGTGAACCGCATCATCGAGAAGAAGTCGGAACTGCTCCGGCGCAAAAACACCCGTTCCACTTCCTCCGGCAGATGGAGCTTCAGCCGCTCGACTCGGTCGCGGACCTC
>JAAEQP010000216.1 GCA_024231375.1 bacterium
ATTTCGGCGAGCGGGCTATGGCGATCCGCCCGGTCCGTACCAATTCCTGTATGCCAAACGGCCGGAGCATGTCGATGAGGGCGGTCACTTTCGCTTCCGTTCCCGTGACCTCCACGATCATGGCGTCCGGCGCAAGATCGACGACCTTGGCGCGAAAGATAGACGCGATCTCCAGCACTTCCGTGCGGGCCTTCTTCGACGCGCCGATGCGCACCATCACAAGTTCCCGCTCAACGTAGTCTTCTTTGGTGAGGTCGATGACCTCGATCACTTCCACCAGCTTGTTCAGCTGCTTTTCGATCTGGGACAGCACCCGGTCGTCGCCGGTCACTACAACCGTCATCCGCGAGACCCCAGGGTCTTCCGTCTCGCCCACGCACAGACTGTCAATGTTGTAGCCGCGCGCGCTAAACAGGCTCGAGACCCGCGCCAAGACACCGAAATGGTTCTCAACCAGGACACTGATTGTGTGCTTCATGCTTCTTCCACCGCGGGTGATCAACGCAGTCGGTCAAGCGTCGTTCGCGTCCGCTCCACTGTTCGGCTTCCCATTGAACTCATTCATGGCGGTCTCGATTCCCGCTTCGAGAAACCGCAGAACACCGTCCGCGGCCCGTTCCACCATTTCGTTCACTACCGGCCATTCCTCCGGCCGGAACGAACTCAGTACGTGGTCGATCAAGCCGTCACCCGATGCTTCCCGGCCCACGCCCAGGCGCAGCCGCGGAAAGTCCCGCGTGCCGACATGCTCGATGATCGACTTCAGACCGTTGTGGCCTCCGGCGCTGCCGGACGCGCGAAACCGCACGCGTCCCAAGGGGAGCTCCACATCGTCCACCACGACGAGCAAGTCGCCCATGTCTTCAATTGCGTTGCGGGCCGCCTTCGCCACGGCCAAACCGCTGCGGTTCATAAACGTCAACGGCTTCACGACAAGAATGCGCTCGGCGCCAAGTCGTCCCTCGGCCAGAAGCGCATCGTGCTTCTCGCGGCTGCCCGAGATGCCCAAGCGATCCGTCACGCAGTCTACCGCCCGGAACCCGACGTTGTGCCGGGTGTTCCGATATTGGGTGCCGGGATTTCCCAGTCCGACGATAATCTTCACGCTGCCACCCTTTCACAGGGGGTCGCGTTACTCACCACCGCCTTCAGACTTGGCTTTGCCACCGCCTTCAGGCTTACCTTCACCTTCACCCTCAGCGCCTTCTGCGCCCTCTTCACCTTCCTCGCCTTCTTCGCCCTCTTCGCCTTCTTCGGGCTCAACTTCTTCGACGACCAGGCGCGGCTGATGGACGGCGACGACGGCGCGATCCGGGTCCGTGAGGAACGTGAGGCCCTCGATGGCGGGCAGATCCGACACGTGGCGCGAATCGCCGATGTCGAGCGGGGATACGTCCAACTCGATCACGTTGGGCACTTCGAGCGCCAGACATTCGACTTCCACTTCGCGGAGTTGGTGATCCAGCACGCCGCCTTCGATGACGCCTACTGGGCGACCGGTCAGTTCGATGGTCACCAGCGTGGTGATCTTCTCGTCCAACCGGATGCGCAGAAAGTCGGCATGGATCACTTGACCGCGTAGCGGATGGTGATCGACGGCCTTCAACAGCGCCGGACTGCTCAGATCGGGATTGTCTTCGACACTGAGTTGCACAATGGCGTGGGCGCCGCCGCGGCCATGCAGCAGGTTCGTGAGTTCGCGCAGATCGATCTGTACGTCGACCGGCTCGCCCTGTCCGCCATACAACACGGCTGGCACCACGCCGGTTTTGCGCAGACGGCCGACGGCAGCCTTGGTCGCCTTGGCCCGGGTCTTGACCTTCAGTTCATGCAGTTCCATGGTCTTGCTCTAACCTCCTGAGAAAACGGAACCAAATCAGTTCCGGAGTTTCGCGCCTACGATGGGCGCGGTCCGGGGCGCCCCCGCGGGCGCGTCCCTCCAAATGACTTAGACGAACAGGCTACTGACCGATTCCTCCTCATGAATACGCCGAATCGCCTCGCCGACGAGCGGGGCGATGGAAAGAACCTTAATCCGCGAACACGCCGCGGCCGACTTCGACAGCGGCACCGAGTCGCTCACGAGAATCTCCGTCAATACCGAGTCTTCCACCCGCGCAACGCAGTCGCCGCTGAAGAGCGCGTGGGTCGAACAGGCCGTGACATCGACAGCCCCGCGTTCTTTCAGAGCTTGCGCAGCCTTCACCAGCGTTCCACCCGTGTCGATCATATCGTCGAAAATCAGCGCGTGCTTGCCCGCCACGTCGCCAATCACATTCATCACCTCGGACACGTTCGCCTTCGGCCGTCGCTTGTCCACAATGGCCAGCGGCACTTCCAGCCGTCCCGCGAATTCCCGGATCCGGGCCACACTGCCCGTGTCGGGCGACACCACCACGAGTTTCTCGAACCCGCGGCTCAAGAAGTGGTTCGCGAACACCACGTCGCCACTGAGATGGTCGACCGGAATATCGAAGAATCCCTGGATCTGACCGCAATGCAAGTCCACCGTCAAAATGCGCTCGGCCCCGGCCGCCACCAACAGGTTCGACACCAGCTTGGCGGTGATTGGGACCCGCGGACGATCCTTGCGATCCTGGCGCGCATAGCCGAAATGCGGCAACACCGCTGTTACCCGCGCCGCGGACGCACGCTTGGCCGCGTCGATGAGGATGAGCAACTCCATGAGGTGCTCGTCCACGGGCGGCGATGTGCTGTTGACAAGGAACACATCGCATCCGCGAATGTTCTCGCCAATCTGCACGCGGGCTTCCCCGTTGCTGAACCGGTCCACCAGCGCCTCGCCCTGCTTGACACCCAAGTGCTCGCAGAGCCCGGCGGTCAGGGTTCGGGAAGCGTTACCACTGAAGATCTTTAAACTTTTGGCATAGGCCACGACGGGCGACCCCCGTATGTTCTAATATGGCTGGGGCGGCAGGATTCGAACCTGCGAATGTCGGCGCCAAAGGCCGATGCCTTACCACTTGGCGACGCCCCAGCAGATTATCCGGCACCCGGCGCGGCCACCTTCAATCACGCACGGCGCACCACGTCGTGCCGCCACGAAGGTAACGAAACCCGCTCGGGGCCAAGTTCAGACAATTGGCGGAGTATAGCAATCCGGGAACGGGCAAGTCAATTCCTCGACAGAGGTTCCCCACGCCGGGGGTGGCGGGGATTCCGGCCGGGCAGGCAACCCCGGCCGTGGGCAGGATACCGTCAGGTGCGGACCTCGAAAAACGGGCGCGGCTTCGGAATCTCCTCCCGCGAGACGGTCTCGTGGAGAGTCGGACGGTACACCACATGCACTGGCTCGTCCCGCGTCCCGCGGAACCACTCGGCCAACGCCTCCATCCCTTCAATGGCCGCCTCGATCACGGGCAGCCACAAGTGGGCGGATGCCTCGTTCAACACGGCAGCGTTGTACGTGTATGTCCAGGATACCACCTCGCAATTGCCGCCCAGGGTTCGTCCCGCCCGGCGCGCCCCGTCGCGAATGCTGGCCGCGTCTTCGGCGCCGCTCGCGTCGATGAGCGCCGTCACGTCCGGCTCACGCAGGACCCGGTGCGTCGCGCTCACCAGATCGCGCGAGTTGAACAACACCGGACGGATGAGTTCGGGCCGCGGCTCGACGCCGGCCTCTTCCATGGCTCGGATGTAGCCTCGTCTACGCTCGATGTTCGGCTGGTAGCCGTCCAACCCCTTCAGCATGGCGATCGCCGTGTGGCCCCGCTCGAGCAGAAACTTGGCGCTGAGGTATGCCCCCTCCTCGAAGTCCACGGTCCCGCAACTGCATTCGTCGAGGTCCAAAGCCCGCCCGAGAACGAGGTAGGGCGCACCCGACCGATGCACCCGCAGCACCGTCTGGTCGTCCACCGGCAGCGGCCCGCAGATGATGCATCCCCAGTACCGCTGCTCCCAGAGACCCCGCGCGTAGTCGCCCTGCGGACTGCGCTCGTAGGGATTCAGATCGAGGCAGACATACTCGCCCTTCGACCCGAAGATCCGGTACAACTCCGTGAACATCCGCAACATGAGAGCTTGGCTGAGGGGTACGTCCGACGGCGGCGCGGCAAGCGTGACGCCGATACTGTCGCGCGGGCGGCTGCGCATGGTCCGGGCACCCATATGAGGATGGTAGCCCACCTCCTCGATGATGCGCTCGATGCGCGCCCGGGTGGCCTCGCCTACGCCCTGCTCGCGGTTCACGACGCGGCTCACCGTCTTTGCCGACACTCCGGCCATTCGGGCTATGTCATGGATAGTATATGGCTTGCGCCGATCGCGAGCAGATGCTCGCACTACGTTCTTCATCCACCTCTCCACGCCTGCTGGGCACGCCCTCAGGCATCCCTCGGACGGCTACGTCATCGATGACTCCATCCGGGCCTCCTCCAACTGAATAGCATCATGGTACGGATCGCCGCATGCCTGTGTCAAGAGACGCCTCGTACGCACGGGTCGGGACGGCGGCGCCACCTCATCGTTCGCCTGGTCGGGTTTGCTGGGCTCTTGATGTGTGACAGAGGCCGTTTCCCCGATGCTCCCAGAGAATGGCCCCCATCGAACCGCCCTCTCCCAGGACTCTGTCCTTGCAGCCGGGCGGTTGACACGTTTCAAACCCTCTGATATCCTGGCTATGTCACTGATGACGTGTCCGGGCTGCATTGGGCAGCGGCGCCGGTCGTCGTTGTTCCTCAGCGCCCCGTTGTGGTTGGGGCAGAAAGGAGGATTCACACCAAGACACCCCGCCGTGCCTCGTATTGGGCGCGGCAGACGGCCCGCCCGCGCGGAACGCCGGAGCAGGGGTAGTTGAGTTTCGGACCCACATGCCGCGGACGTGCCGATGAGAGTCGAACTCAGTTTCGGAATCATCACTTCCATTCCTCGTGAGCGAGGAGAAGGAGGAGTTGGCATGAAGAAGAGCGGTTTCACTCTAATCGAATTGTTGGTCGTCATCGCCATCATCGGTATCCTGGCGGCCATCCTATTGCCTGCCTTAGCCCGCGCCAGAGAGGCGGCCCGGCGGGCATCCTGCCAGAATAACCTCAAACAACTTGGCCTCGTGGCCAAAATGTACTCCAACGAATCCAAGGGCGAGAAGTTCCCGCCCAATAAGTTGTATGACTGCGACGGCATATCGGGCGAATTCGTCATTGACTGCATGACGGTGTATCCGGAGTACTTGACGGACCCGGCCATTCTCCTTTGCCCGTCGGCCGTGACCGGCAACGACCCGGAAGGCGTATTCGACGCAGCTGACGACATGGCGTCTGTGATCATCGACCGCGCTGGCAACACGGCGGCGACTGCCGGTGTGCCGAACGCAAACTTCTACGCGTGCGAGCCGGACGACGGCTCCTGCTCGTACATCTACTTCGGCCACAATGTCATGTGGCAGGGCGTCACGGTTGGCGTTCCGGATATCGCTCCCGGCGACATCATGTCCATGATCGGCGAAGCCGCCGGTATCCCCGGCTTGGTGGATCTGTTCGGCGTGGTGTATGGCGCGCTGGAAGACCCGGAGGACAACGACAGCGATCTTTCGTCCGGCGACATGACGGTCTACCGTCTGCGTGAGGGCATCGAGCGCTTCATGATCTCCGACATCAACAATCCGGCCGCGACGGCGATGGCCCAGAGCACCATTCCGGTGTCGGGCGACTGGGTGAGCACGGACTTGGGCCAGGAATTCAACCACGCGCCTGGTGGCTGTAACTTCCTGTTCATGGATGGCCACGTGGAGTTCATCCGCTATCCGGAGCGGTGGCCCTGCAACCGCCTGATGGCCGTGCTCCAGAGCGAAGAGGTCGGCAGCGCCTTCTAGTCGCACTCCAACCGGTGTGACACGCGGCGTTGACCGCGACGAGCCATTCCGGGGCGGGAATGCAACCTGCGTTCCCGCCCCGGTTTCATTCCGCGCCCTGCGCCGCCCCTTGCCTTCTTCCCCGCCAATCGCATAGCATTTGGCCACACGTCCGTCGTCCGGCGCCCCGTTCGACTCAACATGGAGAGGCCTTCAACGTGACTATGAAACGCAAGATTCTCCTCGCCCTCGTCATCGTGCCTGTCTCGATCTTGGTCGTCGGCACGGTGGCCAAGTGGATCTGGGACGCCCGCTTCTACGACGGCTACGAGCCCGGTGCGCCCCTGAACGCCACGATCCGATCCGACGAGCCGCGCGACGACTATCGCCGAGTAGATCTGGTATATGACGGAATCCCCGGTCATGCCGTCCCGACCCTCCTCGCGCTGCCCAAGGAGCATGACGGACCGGTGCCGTGCGTCGTGTTCCTTCACGGGATCGGACAGAAGAAGGATTTCCTCGACGAGATTGCCGCGACCTTCACGACCGCGGGCTACGCCATCGTGTGTTTCGATCAGTACACGCGCGGCGAACGGAATCTCGAGAGCACGAACTGGTTCACCGACATGTTGGCGCTCCGTACGCGGGCATCGCTCAACGTGACGGATACGCGGCGGCTGCTCGACTATCTGCTGACCCGCGACGACATCGACGCGGACCGCCTCTACCTTGTAGGCGCAAGCTTCGGGGCCATCACAGGAACGGCCGCAGCCGCGTTCGACGACCGCTTCAAGGCGGCCGTTCTCACCTACGGTGGGGGCAACCTCCGCAGCCTGTTGTCCAGCGATGCCGCCAAGAGCGAACTGGGCGGATTCTACTGGCCCGCCATGCAGTTGGGCGCTTTCCTCCTCAAGCCCGCCGACCCGGTGCGCCACGCCGCAGGCATCGCGCCGCGTCCCGTGCTCATCCAGAATGGGACCCACGACCAACTGATTCCGACCGAGGCCGCCCAAGCCCTATTCGACGCAGCCCGCGAACCAAAGGAAATGGTCTGGTACGAGACCGACCACATTGGATTGGACGAGGCCCATGTGATGCGGGTGCTTGGAGAGACCATCGAATGGCTGAACGCGCTGCCCGCCGAGTGACGCGTTTCGCAGACCGTGCGGCGGATTCCGACACCGCCCCACCTCTCTGCTTGACTCACGAGGCATTTGCGGTTACTATTTGGTCCGTAAACACCGCAAAAGCGGATTTTCTGGTCGTGGCCGTCTGAAAAACAGAGAAAGCGACATGGCAGATACAAAGAAGAAAGTATTCACCAGCGGCGAAGTTGCCGCCATCTGTGGTGTGTCTCCCGACACAGTATCCCGGTGGTTCGACCTGGGTCAGGTCGAAGGCTACCGGCTGGGGCCGGGAGGCGATCGGCGCATCCCCTACGAGAGTCTACGCAAGTTCATGCTCAGCCATGGCATCCCCCTCAACCGGTTGGAGGGAGGCGAACGGCGAATTCTGGTCGTGGACGACGACCCCTACTACCTGGACGTGATCCCCGAGGCATTGGCGCGCATGGGCGAGTACCGTGTGTTCACCGCCTCGACCGGGTTCGATGCCGGCGCCCAGGTGGTGGACCAGACGCCTGATCTGCTCATCCTCGACATCCATCTGTCGGACATGGACGGCCGCATGGTGTGCGAACGCGTCCGAGCCCGCGAGGAAACCAAGGGCACCCGCGTCATCGCCATCTCGGGCTATCTGGACGACGCCGAAGCCAACGCCCTCAAAGACCAGGGGTTCGATGACTACCTGAAGAAGCCCTTCAGCTTGACCGAGCTATGCGAACGTGTGGCCAAGCTGCTGGGAATGACGCCGCCGCGAGGCAAGAAGGGCTAGCCCCCTCCCGTGCCGCGGCGAAGCGCATGTCCGCGCCTTCGCTTCGACGCGCCAGGACCGACGCTGTCGCATGCATTATTCACACCGTATCGCAGACGCTTTCGCCCTTGCCCACGAACTGCACCGCCAGCAGCGTCGAAGAGGGTCGCGCGTTCCCTATATCACCCACTTGATGGCGGTGGCCGCGCTGGTGGGCGAGTATGGGGGCGATGAGGACCAGGTGATCGCCGCGCTCTTGCACGATGGTGCCGAAGACGCCGGTGGCGTTGTCACGTTGGAACGAATCCGCCAAGCCTTCGGCGATCGGGTCGCTCAGCACGTGGAGGGATGCTCCGACACCGTCGACGATCCCAAGCCTCCGTGGCGCGGACGCAAACAGGCGTTCATCGAGGAAACGCGCCAGGCTGACCCCGCAGTGAAGCTCATCATCGCCGCGGACAAACTGCACAACGCGTGTAGCACGCTCCGCGATCTCCGCGAACACGGCGCCCTGACATGGAACAAGTTCGCGGGAAAACGCGATGGAACCATGTGGTACTACCGGGAAATGGCCGTGGCCCTCGGCGAAGGATGGGAACACCCGATCCTGATTGAGCTGTGCGCAACGATCAACGCCCTGGACCGGATGGGCTGACCGGCCCCCTCTACTGATACTCCTTGCGCATCGTCGTGGCGAGAATCCCCAACGCTTCCCGGTACTTCGTGACCGTGCGGCGGGCAATGTTGATGCCCTGCTCCTTGAGCTGGTTGGCGATCTTCTGATCGCTGAGCGGCTTCCGCTTGTCCTCCTCGTCGATGATCTTCTGGATGACCGACTGCACGCTCTTGGACGATTGCGATTCGCCGGAATCGTGGCGCAGTCCCGGTGAGAAGAAGAACTTCAGCTCAAACAACCCCTGGGGCGTCTGCATGTACTTGCCCCGGGTGGTGCGGCTGACGGTGGCCTCGTGAACGCCAACCTTGTCCGCGATTTCCTGTAGCGTGAGCGGCCGAATCTGCTCAATGCCTTTGTCGAGAAAGCCCCGCTGCACGTCCACAATCGCAGTGGCGATACGCAAGATCGTGTTCTGCCGCTGCTCGATGTTTCGGATGAGCCAACGCGCCGATTCCACCTTGCCTCGCAGGTACTGCTTGGCATCTTTGCCCGTGCGGTCCTGCCGGATCATCTTCCGGTAATCCTGACTGATGCGCAGTTCGGGCACTGTATCGTTGCGAAGATACACCACATACTCGCCGTCGTCGTTCTTCTCCACGATCACGTCCGGCGTCACGTACTGCGCAGGCCCGGAGGAGTAGTCATGCCCGGGCCAAGGGTTCAACGTCGCCAATAGGCCCTTCAACTCTTCCACCCGTTCCGGCGAGACCCGCATCTCCTTGGCGATCACGGGTATTTGGCGCCGTTCGAGCGCTTCCAGATGCTCTGACACGAGCGTCTTCAACTGCTCCTCGTGAGGGAACTCCGCGTTAATCTGAAGCAGAAGACACTCCACCACATCGCGTGCGCCCACCCCGGTCGGCTCGAACCGCTGAATCATGTAGAGAACCCGTTCGACTTCCTGGGCCGTGGCGCCCGTCTCGGTCGCAATCTCTTCGACGGATCCCGTGAAATATCCCTTGTCGTCAATGTCGCCAACGAGGAGTTCCCCGATCCGGTTGACTTGCTCGTCTTTGGCCGCCAACCGCAATTGAGTCATCAGATGCGCCGTAAAGGATTCCTCACGGGTGATGGAGTCTTCGTAGAATTGCCGCCGCGCGTCGGCCTCCGGATTCCGGCTGAGGTCGCGGCCTTCCTTATACCGCTCGGTCAACTGGTTGGCGTACTGGTCCAGGTCGAAGGGTTCGTCCTCGTAGGCAGACATGTCGTCGCCGGCCTTGGCCTCGTTGTCCGGCTTCTCCGGCTCCGGTTCCTTCTGGAGCTGTTCGAGCACCGGGTTGGTCTCCAACTCCTGCTGGACGTATTGGTCCAATTCCAGGGCGGAGAGTTGCAGGATCTGAATCGCCTGCTGCATCTTCTGGGTGAGCATGAGACGCTGGGTTTGCGTCTGCGCAAGGCGATGTTCCATATGCATCATAGGCCGGGGCACTCCTTCCAAGCAATTCGCATGCCATTATACTCGCGAATAGGGCGTTCTGTCAATTGACCGCTCCCAACTGCGGTGCTATAATGCCTGTCGAAACAACCATTTGTGGGTGTTTCGATCAATTCGCACACAAGATATGGGCCATGGCCCTTCCCGGTCGATTCACCGCCTGTGCGGCCGCTCGACCTCGAGGCGGAGGCGTTCTGTGGCCCCGACTCCTGGGACGATGGCATGATCCGGTTCAGTCTCCTCAGC
>JAAEQP010000217.1 GCA_024231375.1 bacterium
ATTTCGGCGACTCTGAGATTTCGGACTAGCGAGGCCCCATGACTAACGCACGTACCCAACTTATCGCAGCCATCGAACAAGACATTCGTCACCGCGGCCTATGCCCCGGCGACCGCTACCTCAGCACCCGCGAAGTGGCCCGCATGCACCACGTGAGCACCAAGACCGCCAACGAAGCTCTCCGCGAGTTGGCCGAACAGGACGTCCTTGTACGCAAGCAGCGCTCCGGAACTCTCGTCGGCCCAAAAGCAGGCGAAGGCGCCTCACCCAAATGCGTCCACCTGCTCATGCGCGGTGACGTGACCATCTACGCCAAACCCTTCATCAACGAGTTTTTGGCAGGCATGCAGCACGCCTTTCCCGATGAAGCCATTCAGGTGACCTTCATCCCTGCAGGCGAGGAACTGCGTTTCGTGCGGGCCTTGGTGGACACGGCCACCTCCGGCGGGATTCTCGACGGCGTGGTCCTCTTCCTGAGTTCGCCCGTCGTGCAGCGCTTCTTCGCCGAATCCCAAGTGCCAGCCGTCGTCGCCGGCAGCGTCTACCCCGACGTCGCCGGTCTCGCCTGGGTAGACATCGACCAGCGCGAGATCGGACGCCTCCTGGCCCAATACGTCGTCGCCCACGGACACGAGCGCGTAACCGTGCTCATGCGTGAACAGTGGGCCTACGACGACAACCTCCTCGTCGATGGCGTGCAAGAAGCCCTCGACGCCAGCGGCCTTGGCCACAACGCCCTCAGCCTACGCACCGTCCATGCCGAAGGAGAAGTCGTGAAAGACACCGTGCGGGGGATTCTGTCCGGACCCGAACCACCTACCGCCTTCATTTGCAGGTCCGCACGCCTCCTGCGCAGTGCCGCCGCCGCCGTCGAAGAACTGGGCCTCCGCGTGCCAGAAGACGTGTTGCTCACCGTGGCCGACTGCCTCCTCACCAAAGAAGGCGCCCCCGCTGCCGGCGAGACCCATTTCCCCTACATGGCCACCAGCGTCGATGGCGAAGAACATGGCGCCCTCGCCGGACAGATGCTCCGCCAAGTCATCGAAACCGGTCACGCCGACCCCGACCACCACGTCATCCCCGTCGAACTCGTCGACCCCTTTGTGAAGTAGGGCCACACGGCCGATTCTCGGAGTTGAGTTTTCAGAGTTTCAAAGTCCGAAGGGCCTGCGTTATATTTGTGGGTTTTGCCAGGGGCGTGCGGCCTGCCGGGGTCTCCCACCCTCGCAATCGTGGCGTCTTTC
>JAAEQP010000218.1 GCA_024231375.1 bacterium
ATGGTCTCGACCTCCACCGCGGATGCCGACTCGGCCGCGGATGTTCGATCCCGCCTTGCGGAGATGCCCAAACCGTGGACCGAGAAGGCCCATCGCATCACACGCGAGGAGTACGAGGAGACCCTCCGGTTCTGGGCGGAACGGCATGCGGACCGCCTCACGGTGGAGGAAGTCGATCAGTCGGTCGGCGGCATGGGCATCTTTCTGCTACGCGTGACCGATACCAGCGTGCCCGACGCCGACAAGCAGGTGTGCTTCATCACGTCGCTACACGGCGGGCCTGAACGGTCGGGCACGACCGCGGCGCTTCATCTCATCGAATGGCTCATCGGCGACGACCCGCTGGCCGTCGAAACGCGGCAGCGCCAGATTGTGCTGGCCATACCCATCGTCAACCCCGAGTCTTTCTTCGTCACCGACCGCTTCACCAACGCCAACGGCATCGACCCCTACACGGGCACGGGGAACTGGGACGTTCCCACCATGACCTTCAAGGCGCTGGACAAGTCTCCCGAAGTCCGCGCCTTTCTCAAGGTGGTCGACACCTACCAGCCGGAGGTCCACGTCGACTTGCACGGCGTAGGGTTGCAGGAGTACTCGGAAGACCAACTCGGCGACCGCACCATGCGCAAGGGCCACACCATGTTCGAGATCGTGGGCTCTGCCTATTCGAACTACGCCTTGCGCCCGTGGGACTGGCGGATTACGGAAGCCATGATCGAGGCGGGGAACGCGCTGGGCGCGAGCGCGGACCGGTTCGAGGCAGACGCCCAGCGGTGCTTCTGGGGACCGGGCCAGAACGCCATGGCGGACCGGCTTTGGGTGGGCCGACCGAATTTCTACACCTCCCAGTATGCCTACGCCAAGTACCACACCATGGTCATGGCCTTCGAAGTGGGCTACGAAGAATGCTCGGTTGCGCGGCTCAAAGGATTGCTCCAAATCGGAAACAATGTGTGGGACGGCGAATGCACGCGCGGGTACCCGGTGGACCGGATGCTGCCCTACGTCGGCCACTACGTGACCGCTTGGGGCGCCACGGCGGAGGAACGACGGCGGAGCCGGGTAGAACTCTGGCATCGACAAGGCACCTTCGGTCAAGCGCTGCTCTATCCCCAGTTCGACGGGCGTGACATGACGGTGTGGGCAACCACGGCCGAGGCGCGAGCACTTCTTGACCGGGACCGCGAGACCTTCCTGGCCAATTGCGCGAAGGTGGACGGAATCGACGTCGACGCGGTCCGTGCGTTCGTCGAGGACGGACCCGAGGTGTTGCTTTACCCGCACACACCCGGTGCCGGACCCGCTCCCGATGCCCCGCCGATTGAGAACGGCATC
>JAAEQP010000219.1 GCA_024231375.1 bacterium
ATCAAGGACCTGACACCAGGCAACACGTCGGCCTCGGCCAAGTTGTTGAGGCACTCGCCGTAGTAGCTGTTCTTTCTATCCGCCAGTTCTTCGAACCGCGCGGGCGAAACCTCGATGTCGCCAAGCAAAGTCCGCAATGACTCGCTTCGTGACACGCCCCGCAGCCGATCCGAGAGCGCTTCATCGAACGGAAGCCCCTCCTCGGTGGCAAGACGTCGCCATGCGGCGGTGTGATGCACCGCCGTGTCGGCAATGACGCCATCGACGTCGAAGATGAAACCGCGAACCGAGTCGGTGAGGCTGCGGCGCCGCGACATGTCACGACGTCCCGACATCGTGCCAATCGGTCGATGCGCGGCGTGTGGCACTTGTTGGGTTGGCAGGTTGAGCGTCTGGAGATGCATAACTTATGTATCGGTCTCTGGAGGCGGCCGGATTACCTATCCAGGTCTGCTTGGGGCGAAATAAGCGTGGATCGTTGCCCGTAGGCTTGCCGTCGTTGTGCACATGTGTTGAGGCGTCCCTCGGGGAATGCGG
>JAAEQP010000220.1 GCA_024231375.1 bacterium
ACGCCCCGCTCGAAGAGGAAGGGCTCGATGCGCATCACCGGCTGGTCCGCGGGCAGGGCCGCGTCATGATAGATCCGCATGCGGCTTTCGAAAGGCCCGGAATTGGAGCCCAGGACCCGGGAGAACTCGATGAAGACCGCGTCCGCGGAGGATCTCTTCGCGACGTACAAGAGCGAAAGACCGGTGTCCGCCACGCGGAACGTCATCGCGCATCTGTACCGAACCGACCCCCACAAGCGGGTGCGAGTGCCGGACGAAGCCTTTGACTACGTCTGCGAGCATCCTGAGGAGACTGGCGACCTGATGGATGCCCTGTTATGGCCCGTCAGAGGGCAGACAACTCGGGCGGCAGTTGGCGCTGATTTCGAGCGTCAGATTGCGAAATCGGTCGAACTTCTTGTGGAGGCCAGCCTGAAGGATGACCGCTACACGCCCACGAAGGGCCTTGCCGAAGGGATTTCCCGTCCGCTCCTGGCGAGATTTCTGGGCCGTGCCGTCAGTGGGCGAATGGACAGCGAGCGCGGGGAGACAATGGCCAGGCGTCGGAGCGATTTCGAGACGGCAGCAACCTACTGTGGCCACGAGACCTTGCACAGCCGACTTCTTGCCTATCTCGAGAAGTCTGCTCCGGTCGAGCAACGCATCCGAGCCGTGACCTATCTCCACCTTGCCTTTGACGCGTTTCCGAAGACTGCAAGGGAGACCCACACGCGGCTGATGGAACTGCTGCCGGCACTTGAGAAGGAGTACGGTGTGACTCGTGACGCACCGGAAGCGAAATCGGGGGAGGGACGCTTAGTTGCGCTTGTTCGAGAACAGGTCGAGCGTGCCTCACGGACGATTCGGGACGCAGAAGAGGCGGGGATGCCCGAAGGCGTGACCGACCTCTACTGGCTGGTCAGTTTCGCACTGTGCGATGGCGCCCCCATTGAGTTCTTCAAGGAGCCTCCCTTTGAATGGCGCAAGCCGCTCTCGGAAATCGCCCAGTTCGCCCAACGGTACAACGTGGGATCCCTTGAGGCACTCCATGGGATTGAGGGCCTTACCATCGAGGAGGAAGGTTCGCGGTCGTGGAAGGCATTGGACGAAAAGCGGGGACTCGAACTCGAAGCGCGCGAGTTTTCAGATGACTCTCTGTACGTGGAAGTCTCAAGCCTGTCCGATAACCAAGCTGAACAAAGGCGCGTCTCGCTAATCTTCAGACGGGATTCGAGAACCTTGGTGCAAGTCGGCAACGGCGGCCGCATGTGGCCCGGTATCGGCCTTATTCTCTTCCACCAAAACGGCAAACTGAAGAGTCTCACCTATTCCGACGGCGGGAGAGGCTGGTTCGCTGGGTTCGATGAGGACGGTGAACCGGTTGAATGCTACTCCGTCCGCCTGGAAGACGGGAAGCCTTTCTCCAAGTGAGTTGCGGCTGAGGACGGCCGACACAGAGGTCGGCCCTACCCCGTCACCTCGTCTGATTCGCGGCGCCCTCGCCGGTCTGTCCTTGCCCTTTCCCATGCGACCGGCGAGGGCGCCCACAAGCGCGAAGAGAGATGATGGTGCCGCGCCCGCTGACAACGACGCCGCCTGCGCCCGGCAGGGTCTTTTCGTAGGTCCGGTTTTCAACCGGACCTCTTCATTGCGCCATCCCGGAATGGTCCGGTTGAAAACCGGACCTACTTGGCCGCGGCAAGTGTTGAGGGTTCAACGGAACGTGCGAACCTACCGCGCCCCATTGGTGTCATACATACTGATACGCTGCTGGCGGCGGGGTGTATGCCCCTGGCAGCGCCAGAAGAAGGGTCGCCCCCTGGAACCCCAGCAGGCGCTGGGGCATGATAGTGGGGAGAGGCGCGGGTGTGTGTGGACGGGGAAGCCGAACCGACGGGGAGTCGTATCATGAGGCAATCGACAGTAGGTCTGATGATTCTGATGGTGGCGGTGTCGGGGTGTCTGGCCGGGTGCAGCACGACGGGTGTCGTGGCGCTGAAGCGGGACGATACGGAGATCGCCTCGGACGCCGGCGGGATACGGCTTGGTGTGGCGCTTGCCGATGCCCCCGCACCTCCCCCGTCGCCAGCCGGGGGCGTTGCGGAATATCGGTACGCGAATGCGAAAGGCCGGGAAGCAGGCGCAGACATGGCGGCCACGCAGGCTGCGTTGGTGTCGGACGTCCCACAGATGGGACGGCTCATCATCTACAACGCGTCGATGACGTTGGTGGTGCAGGACATTGCCACGACGTTGGACGCCGTCAAGGCTGCCGCCGAAGAGGCGGGCGGCTATATGCAGCGGTTGAGCGGCAAGACGATTCAGGTGAAGGTGCCCGCGGCGAAGTTTCACGAGACCATTGCGGCCTACGAACGCTTGGGCGAGGTGACGGCCAAGGACGTGAACGGGTCGGACATCACGGACCAGATGCGCGACCTGAAGATTCGCTTGAAGAACGCGGAGCAGATGCGTGAACGCTTGGTGGCGTTGTTGGACCGGGCGACGAAGGTGGAGGACGCCCTGAAGATTGAACAGGAACTGGGCCGGGTCACCGAGACCATCGAGCTGTTGAAAGGCGAGATCTACGCGCTCGAACATCAGGTGTCGTTCTCGACCATTACCGTGACGGTGAATTCGCCATTGCCGCAGCGGCAGATGAAAGAAGAGATTCCGTTCCCGTGGGTACGCGAACTGGCGGGCGGGATCGCCGAAGGGACCGAGACCGCGCCCCGCCTAGCATCATCCAGGCGCGGCATCCGGTTCGACCTGCCCAAGGGGTTCGCCCAGTACCTGCGGACCGAATGGCTCACGCGGGCAACGTCCGCGGACGGCGTGTTGGTAAAGGTGGAGCGCCACGATAACGTGGAAGGTGCCGACCTGGAATTCTGGACCACGCTCACGAAACGGTCCCTAGCCGCCCTGCACACGGTCGCTGTTGGCGATGTCGCGGACACAACGCTGGCGCGGGGTGACAAGGCGCGCGTCGTTGAAGGAACCAAGGCCATCGGCGGCACGGAGTTCAGCTACATCGTGGCGCTGGCGGCGTACAAGGACACCGTCTTCTCGTACGAGGCGTGGGGCCCGTCCGACCGATTCGGGTCTGTGAAGGAAGCCATCGAAGGGTCGATCCAGACGTTGGATGTGCGACGATAGATTCTGTAGATTCCGGGGACCCGCGTCCCTGCAATACATACTTGAGACCAAGCGAGGCACGACATGGCATTCAAAGACCCATCGATTCCGATCACTACATGCGAGGCTGCGGATTGCTCCGAA
>JAAEQP010000221.1 GCA_024231375.1 bacterium
CCTGCGGCAGTTCAGCCTGAAGGACCAGATTCTCTATCTCCCCATTAACGACCCGCCCCGCGACGCTCAGATTCCGAATCTCATTCTCTACGGACTTATCTACGCCTTCTGCGGGTACATCATGGCGTACTGGATTTTCCGCCGCAAGGAGTTCTAGACCGTGATGAAAAAGTATCCGAATCTGACCCTCGCACTCCTCCTGGCCGTGTGCATCACCGCCGGATCAGTGCAGGGACGCCGGATTCACAACATGCGCGAGGCCGAACGATTCTACCGGTGGATCATCACCGCCTCGAACCAGATGCGGATGACCAATCATCCTGGGTTCGCCACCCGCATTTCCGCGTCTGAAGAATACAAGGACGACGAACTGTTCGCCATGGTGTCCGATCTGGCCGAGGAACAACTCGAAGCAATCCCCGTCCGCGAGGAAATCGACATCAACGACAGCGGGGAACCGTTCTCCGTCCTCGTCAGGTATACCAAACCGACCACCGCCGAGGAAGAGGGCGAGGTCGGGCTTGGACTCGACACCCCCGAGCAACGCAAGCGCGACAAGGCGCTCTACGCCTTCGCCGCGAGTTCCCAAGCCGCCGACGCACGCGCCACGTTCCTGGCATGCGCCCGCGAAGGCCAGATCTCCGGCCTCGGCACCGTGCTGGACGCCACGACCTTCTACGCCAGCGACAAGAGCCCGGCCAATCTGGCCACCATCTTCCTCGGATTCCGCAAGATGGCCGCCAATCTGGTGTGGCTCCAGGTCGACAAGATGTGGCACGAAGGCAAAGGGCACCGTATGCTGCCCCTGATGAATTCCTGCGTGCTCCTCGACCCGAACTTCATCGATGCGTACCTCGTGGGCGCGTGGCACTTGTCCTACAACGCCACCGCCGGCAAAGAACCCACCGCTTGGGACCTCCGGTATTTTGACACCAAGCACAAGGTGTGGTCCGGGCCCATCGAGGAGTTGTACTACCAAGCCATCGACTTCCTGGAATACGGCATTCTCAATAATCCGCGCGAATACCGGCTCCACTTCGACCTGGGCTACGCAATCTACGAAGAGAAACTCGACGACCACTACCACGCCGTCGAGCACCTCGGCGAAGCCATCAGCTACTATCACGACGTATGGGTTCCGCGCACCCTCTACCGCATCATGGGATACCATGAACAGTACGAGGACGCCATCGACGGCTGGAACCGGTACATGAAGAAGAACCCGGACACCAAGAGCGCCAACGAAGTCGCGCCCCGGTTCATCAAGATCAACCAAGGCCGCATTGGCGAACGCGACGCCGAATACGAAAGAACCCGCGCCGAAGCTGCCGAAGAACTCGCCAAGCGCGCGGCCGCCAACGGCGATGCCGCCGCCGCGAGCCAGTACGAAGCCCAAGCCCTCGATTCCCGGCAGGAATACGATCGCCTGCTTGCCGAAGCGCGCGCCATATGGGAGAACCTCCTCGTCGGGTCTGGCGGCGAAGAGACCGCTGCCGTCGCGGCGCTCGCGCGTATGGATGCCATCGACAAATGGCATAGCGGCAGGCCTACAGGCCCCGACGAAGCCATTGCCCTTCTTGAGAAGGCACGCTTCGACGCCAGCCAATTCTATTGGGAAGCCCTCGACCTCATCATCGAGATCAAGAACGACGCAGGCATACCTCTCGCTCTCACCGAAACCCTTTACGTCAACCGGAACGAGATGGCCGAGCGACATTTGGCGCTGCTTCCCAAGTCCACCATCGGACTACGGTTCGAATTTGGGGACGAGTGCTGGTATCAGTTGGGGTACGATGCAGAGGTGGCCGGCGAACCCGTTCGTCTCGCGCCCGACTCTGACGATCTGCTGAAGGCCGAACTTGAGTACCCCGAAATCGGGCGTATCGCCGACGAATTCGACGGGCCCGTCGTGTTCCGAGCCGGCGACACCTGGTACCGCTACGACGCCCCCAAGGCCCCGGCCAATCTCCTGAGACCCGAGCCACGGGCATAGCCAACATCGAGACCATCCAAGCCCGCCGCGCACCACAACGCGCGGCGGGCTTTTCCTTTGCCTGACTGCAAGACGGTGCAGTGGAGTTGTTGAAGAAGCCATATGCGCACGAGAACACAAGCGAAGAACCGGGACTGTACCAAGCGGAGTCCGCCGTAGGCGGACGCAGACGGGACTGTCCCAGGTCTTTTCGCGGCCCAGGCGCGGGAGATTCAGACTTCTTCAACAGTCCCGCAGTCCGTATTCAAACTCCCGGAAGAACGGCCCCCCGAGAGAGCTCACGCCGCGTTCCCTGCGTCAAAGGACTGCCGTCCGCCACAGTCCGCGCAGCGGACGACAGAGCGCAGCCCTGGGATCCTGATCCCCTCTCTTGGAAGTCCTGTAAGGACGACGGAACCTATAGCGACCCGCGCGCGGCACGCCCCTCTATGCACATCCACGCCATTGCGGCATTCGGGTCACCTGTGATAGTCTCGTAATCACCGGACAGACTGCGTTGCACACGTCTGTGAGCGCAAAAGGGGGGAGACTGCCATGTGTGAAGACCCTGCCTTTCAAAAGGATGGCCAGAACGAACTCGACACACCCCTTTGCCCAAGCTGCCTCCAATCCAACCCACCCACCGCGAGTTTCTGCGAGCACTGTGGCTGTCCCATCTCAAACATCGCCACCCATTGCCCCTTTGGACGAACACTCACTCAGGGGTGGCTCTACCGCAAGATCATCTCGGGCAGACCTCATCCAATCGCGCTTGTCGGTGTCTGGATGATCCTCGGACCGACAGCCCTCACTGTAGTACTGATGCCCATCCTCGCGGGCAGCCACGGAGGCGACATCGCCAACTATCTCACAGGCGCCATCGTGTCCTTAACGGCTGCCTTGGTCCTCTTCAAGGTGACCAGGAACTACTTCGCCGCCCCCGATGAAGCGACGAGGAATTCCGAGAACAGCGTCTAGGCGCGAACACGGATCCCATGACCGTCACCGACTACGCAAAGCACTGGCAGCGAGTGTACCGGCAAGCCTACGCCGAAGGCGTGGCACATTGGCGTCCGGCACTCGCAACGCCCCGCGAGTTCATTGATTTCATGTCCTCCGGACTCGCGCCGGCACCACGGAGCCGCATTCTCGAAGCAGGATGCGGCGACGGTCTGAACTGCATCTCGCTCGCGGAACGAGGCTACCGGGTCGTCGGCGTGGACATTGTCCCCGCGGCAATCGAACACAGTCGAGAAGTGGCCAAGTCGCGTGGTACGGACGTAGCTTTCGCATGTCGGGATCTGGCCGAGGCGTTGCCCATCGACGGGCCCCCCTTCGACCTCTGGATCGACATCAAGGTACTCCATTGCCTTTGGGAAGACGCCGCCCGCGCGCAGTATCTCGCCAACGCGTTTGATGCCCTCAAACCAGGCGGTGCCCTGTTTCTCAACTGTGGACTGGCCTTGGCGGATGTCCGCGACTACCTGCCGGGATTCTTCAGTCGACTGGACGAGACGACTCGGGCGCAGGCCATGAACTGCGACCGGACGCTCGCGCCTGAAGCGCGAACGGGCATCCGGTGCGAGACCTTGGCGCATTACTGTGGGGAGTGCGAATCGGCCGGATTCGAGGTGCTTCGCGCTGGCCGATGCGGGGGCGCGGCATCCGGTTGGGGGGCCGTCATCATCGCACGAAGATCGGCGGGGGACTCGCGCGCGTTGCCGAGCATTCTTCCGCTGGCGGACGCGCCGCCACCACGCGTCGAAGCCCTGCCGGACGGACCACAAGGGGAGACGACATATGAACGGCACGACTGCCTGAACGTGAAGGCCCATGAATCCAACGTCTGGCGGGTGGTGGCAGACGTTGCGGACGGGACGACTGAGCGCCTCGCGAAACGCTACAACGAAGACATCGCGCCGGAACGCGTCCAGGGCGATGCTGATTTGCTTCACTTCCTTGCCGACGCGAGGCTGCCTGTTCCTGAGGTCCTATGTGTCACCCCCGAGGACCGGCTTCTCACGATCAGCTACTGCGGCGACTTGACCCTCAGCGACCTCCTCGCGGAAGGCCGTGAACCGCCGTGGCACGACATCCTTCGCCAACTCGCGCGACTCCACACCGTGCTCTCGACGGAATGGACCGGCGCACGTGATGCGTCCGAGTGGCGCTTCACACCCGAACAGCGACTCGCATGGGCCGATGCCGCGCTGGCGAACTGGCTTGAGTGGCTGGACCTTCGCTCGGACAAGGCTGGGCCCCTCCGCGAAGCCGCTCTGGATAGGGTCCAGCGCCTGGCCCGCTGCAATACGGACGCGCAGGTCATTTGGGGCGACTGCAATCCCAAGAACATCGTCATGAGCGAACAGGGCTTCCGACTCATCGACTTCCAACCCAAGCGGTCTTCCATCATGATGGACTTGGTCCTGCTTTTCACCTTCGCCGACGCACCCCACAACTACGTACCTCGCGACCTCGCGCTCAATGTCCTTCCGCACTACTTCGACGCCATCGCCCCTGACCTCATCTATCATATGAGCTGGGAGGCGTTCTCCACCTGGTACGACGATGAACTCCTGTGGCGCATCCTCGTGTATGGCAGCAGTCTCCTCCGTGGCCGCGATCAGCGTCTGGCCTGCTGGGAACCCGTCTGCCGAAAGATGGCCAGCGACCTGTTGGCGCTGACCCGCGATTCCAGTCTCTTGTCTGGCTGACAGCCGACAGCGCTTTCACGAAATACTTGATTCCAAACCGCAAGCGCCCTATCATATGCGCTTCAAGCACTACGCGCATTTTGATGGGACAGGGTCCAATGGACACGGCACGCATCGCAACCAATCTAGCCGATACGCGGCAACGGATCGCGGATGCGGCGGCGCACGCCGGGCGGTCGGTGGGCGACATTCGGCTCGTGGCGGTAACCAAGACGGTCGGGCTTGCGGAAGTGCAAGCATTGTACGACCTTGGGGTCCGTGACTTCGGCGAAAACCGTCTGCACGTCGCCCAGCCCAAAATCGAGGCGTTCGATGCTGACGATGCCGTTTGGCACATGATCGGCCCGCTGCAGCGCCGCAAAGCGCGTGACGTGGCCGCCCTCTTTCAATCGGTCGACGCTGTCGACCGCGTCGAAGTGGGGGAGGCCCTCGATCAACGGTGCCAGGACCGCCCCGCGCCGCTTCCGGTGTTTGTCGAGGTGAACGTGTCCGGTGAGGAATCGAAACACGGATTCACGGCCACCGCGCTGCCGAGCGCACTGGACCGGATTCGGTCGCTTGAATATATTGAAGTCAAAGGACTTATGACCATGGCGCCCTTTGTGGACGACCCGGAGGAGGCGCGGCCCGTATTCGCGGGGCTTCGTGCCCTCGCCGAGGCCCATGGCCTGACCGAGTTGTCCATGGGCATGTCCAACGACTTCGAAATCGCTATAGAAGAAGGCGCCACGCAGGTCCGAATCGGAAGCCTGCTGTTTGCGTAATCGCCGCCGTTAGGCACCATCCAAGGAACGGGGAATGAAAGAGAAGTTAGCAGAGCTAGCACGCACGGCTGTTGAGAGAGTCGCTGAAGCGGCTGACCTGAAAGCCCTTGAGGACTTGAGGGTTAAGTACCTGGGACGTAAGGGGATGCTCACAGAGGTACTCCGTGGCCTCAGTGACGCGCCTCCCGAAGAACGCCCTGCCCTCGGCCAGGCCGCCAACAAGCTGAAGAACCTCCTGGCCAAGGCCGTCGAGGAACGCAAATCGCTCCTGGGCGAGGCAGACAGTGCCCGCAAGGCGGAAGAGGACACGATCGACCTCTCACTGCCGGGCCGCCGACCCCGCGTAGGCCACATGCATCCCGTTGCCCAAGTGACGGAAGAGATTGTGTCCATCTTCTCCGAACTGGGGTTCCAGGTGGCCACGGGGCCCGACATCGAGACCGAATACTACAACTTCGACTGTCTCAACACGCCCGACGACCATCCGGCCCGGGACCTGCACGACACCTTCTTCGTGAAGCCCGGCGTAGTGCTCCGGACCCACACGTCACCGGTCCAGATGCGCGTTATGGAGAAGACCCAGCCTCCTGTGGCCGTTATCGTGCCCGGCCGGGTCTACCGGGTGGACGCCGATTCCACGCATAGCCCCATGTTCTTTCAACTGGAAGGGCTCCTTGTCGACAAAGACGTCACCTTCGCGGAGCTGAAGGGCACCCTGATGCACTTCGTTCACAAGATGTTCGGGCCCGACATCCCCGTCCGGTTCCGGCCCCACTATTTCCCCTTCACCGAACCCTCGGCCGAAATGGACATCCTGTGGTCCGTGGACCGCGGCAACGGCCAGAAGGAAGAGCGCTGGCTCGAGATTGGCGGGTGCGGCATGGTCCATCCGGAAGTGTTCAAATACGCCAAGTACGATTCCACCCAATACACTGGGTTCGCCTTCGGCATGGGGATGGACCGAATCGCCATGGTGAAGTACGGCATCGACAGCATTAGCCACTTGTACGAAAACGACTTACGTTTCCTGGAGCAGTTCTAAGATGCGCATTTCTCTCAACTGGCTCAAAGAATATGTCCCCGTCGAGATGGACCCGGCCAAACTGGCCGACACCTTGACCATGCTCGGTCTCGAAATCGAGAGCATGGATCAACCCGGCGCCGAGATCGCCAA
>JAAEQP010000222.1 GCA_024231375.1 bacterium
GAAGGAGCGCCCTCCTTTCAAGCCGAAAGCTCGAGTCCATCAAGAAGCTGTAGAGGCACTACTTGCGGTTCTGGAGATGACTGCACAGCTACCAGAATCTCGAGAGGCTCTCGGAACCGTGGAGCGGCGAGTGTTCAGATGCGCGCTCCACAAGGCGGGACTCGAGGTCATCCTGGATGTAGTCTTCAATCATACCGCCGAGGACCGGGGCCACAAACCCGCCCTGGGGTTCCGCGGCATCGACCATGGCGCGTACTACCTGCTCGACGAAGCAGGCGATCCCATCGACCAGACTGGATGCGGCAACACGGTGAACTGCAACCATCCGGTCATGCGGGATCTTGTTGTGCAGAGTCTGCGCCATTGGGTGACGGAATACGGAATCGACGGCTTCCGATTCGACCTGGCCGCGATCCTGCATCGGAATCGGTGGGGCAGTCTCCTGGAATACTCGCCCTTGGTGGAGCGCATCGACGAAGACCCCGTGCTTCGCGACACAAAACTGATCGCCGAACCATGGGACCTCGCGGGGGGCCATCTCGTTGGTACCTTCGGCGGGGCACGATGGTGCGAGTGGAACGGCCGGTACCGCGACGACGTGCGCCGGTTCTGGCGTAGTGATGACGGGACGAAGGACGAATTCGCCCTTCGAATCACGGGGAGCCCGGACCTCTATCAGGAACGCGGACGGACCCCACACAACAGCATCAACTTTGTCACGGCCCACGACGGATTCACGCTACGCGACCTCGTCAGCTACGAGTCCAAACACAATGAAGCCAACGGCGAAGACAACCGGGACGGCGAGAATCACAACTTCAGCCTGAACTGCGGGGTCGAAGGGCCGACAGACGACCCGGCCATCAACACGATCCGTCTGCGCATGCAGAAGAACCACCTCGCAACGCTGCTGGTGTCGCTTGGGGTACCCATGCTACTCGGGGGCGACGAGTTTGGCCGTACGCAGCGGGGCAACAACAACGCCTACTGTCAGGACAACGCCATCTCATGGTTCGACTGGTCTCTCTTGGAGAAGAACTGGGGACTCTTCCGTTTCTGCCGGGGAATGCTGGCCTTCCGTATGGAGAACGGAGTGTTTTCAAGGGATGAGTACTTCACAGGCAGACCGAACAATGACGCGGACAGCGAAGACCTCCTATGGTTCAACGCTGCCGGAGCCGCGCAAGACTGGCAGCCCGGCGACCGGACCTTGGCCTGCCGCATCCATCCCTCGGAGAACGACGGGGTTGCGCTGTATCTCATGTTCAACCCGTCCGAGAAGAGTGCGACCTTCCGGCTCCCCAAAGGACATTGGCGCGTGCGGGTGGATACGTCCCGAACTTCGCCCGACGACATAATCGCCGCAGGCGAGGCGCGGCGCGTGCCGCACAGACGGAAGTACTTGGTAGAAGACCGGTCGCTGGCGATCCTGGCGGATTGGGGCTAGAGCGCTTCGGGCAATTGTGTAGCCACAGTTGCGTCAGTTAGGACGAGGCTGGCAAGGAACGAGAATGCAGGCGTGGCGGGGTCACGGCGAGGTCTCGTGACGCGGTCAGCCGACGCCGCAACTAGCAGATGCGGCTACAGAATTGGTTGAAGTGCTCTAGAACAGGCTCTGGATCGCCTCGATTCCCCCACCGCCCGACACCTGATCGACCACGAGCAGAATGATGCCTACCATCAGGCTCGCGATGCCGAAACACACGCCCATGGCATAGAGCGCCAAGCCTGCCTGCGTCACCTTCTTCAGGGTCTTCTGCCACGCAACGCGCGTCGGCAGGGCACGGATGATGGCCAGCGGACCGAGTATCGCGATACACCACGCGAAAGCGGCGCGGTTCTTCTCGATGAGCCATGCCCAGCGCGGATCGACCACGAGTTCCTGGCCCATGAAATGCCGGTACATGTGGGTGATGAACAACAGGATCACCAGGCTGCCCGCGAATAGGGCCACGGCCGTACCGATGAACCCGAAGAACGACTGGACCATCTTCCCCCAGGCGACTCGCGGCAAGGCTTCGGCGGGAGACCGGAAGTAGGCGACCAGGAACGCTGTGATGTAGCCCAGCAACAAGATCGGCACGAGCGGGAAGATCACCGCAAGCAGCACGGCGATGAGCCGTACCACGCCCGGTTCGACGCCCAGCGCCCGTCCAAGGCCGCCGCAAACGCCGAGCCACACCCGGTCGGGCCATGCGAGGAACACCGGGGCCGCGGATGCCCGGCCGGCCAGCAATCGTGCGGCCTGACTCACGGGGTTCCCGCAGTTCTCAAGAACTACTTCGAGACTGCCGTCGTCCACGTCCCCATCGCCGAACTGCCGCAGTTCGCGGGCGATTCGGTTCTTCAACTGGGCGATGGCGCGTTTCCGTTCTTCCTCGGAGACGTCGCCGAGGTAGACCGTCACGTCTTTCAGGTATTTCCCGATCCGTGCTTCTTGACTGCGCGTAAGCTTCATGATGACTCCTGGGAATGAGTGGATTATACCGTTCCGGGTTGAGTCATTCCAGGGGTGAATCGGGCCCCGCCGGAACCCATCCCGGCGGAGCCCACAACAATCTACAGCATGGACACGTCGGCGAATGCAGCGCCGCTATGCGCGGGCGTCATGCCCACGGCATCTCCAGGGCGCCGGGGCACGCACGCGTCATTCAGTATCGACTCGAAGGTCGAATCCGTTACGGAACCCTCGGCTTCCTGCGCCACCTCAACAAACGCCCGGTAGATGGCGTCCAGCGCGTCCCCGCTGACGGGCCGTCCCATACGCGAAGCCTTCCAAGCCACGGCGCTTCTACCGGACTGCGCCGTCAATACGAACCGGTGGTCGGGCACCCCGACAACGGCCGGCGAGATGAACTCGTAGGTGCGCGCGTCCTTCATCAGACCGTCCTGGTGGATACCTGAACTGTGGGCGAAGGCGTTCGCTCCGACAACCGGATGGTTGGGCTGAACGGGCACGCCGGTCCTCTCGGCCACCATCCGGCTCAGCGCCGGCATCTGTGTCATATCGACACCGGTCTGGGCGATCTCCTTCGCCTCCAAGGCGGCCACAACCGTCTCAACCGCACAGTTACCGGCACGTTCGCCAATACCGTTCACGGTCACCTCGATCTGCCGCGCGCCCGCGGAGACGGCGGCAACCGTGTTGGCCACGGCCATCCCGATGTCGTCGTGGCAGTGGGCCGATACGACGGTGTCGTCACCCACGAACCGGACAATGTCCGAGACCATGGTGCCGTACTCACCCGGCGTGACGCATCCGACTGTGTCGGGCACGTTGATCCGGGAAGCCCCGGCCTGCACGGCCGTCTCCACGCATTGGCGCAGAAACGGCCGGTCGGCGCGGGTAGCGTCTTCCGCACAGAACTGGACCTCCATGCCGTGGCCGCACGCCTGCATGACAGACCGTTCTACGGCACGGATGGCGTCCCCGCGCGTCATACGCAGCTTCAGGTCCAGATGGATGTCGGATGCGCCCATGAACACATGAATCATGGGGCGCTTGGCGTGCTGCAGCGCCTGGGCGGCGGCATCGATGTCTTCAGGCCGGCACCGCGCCAGCGCCGACACGCGGCACTCGCGCGTCTGCTGGGCGACGCGGGCAACGGCCTCTTGTTCCTCTGGGGATGAAGCAGGGAAACCCGCCTCGATGGTGGATACGCCGAACTTCTCCAGTTCAGACGCGATGGCGGCCTTAACCTCCGGTTTCAGATGCACACCGGGGGTCTGTGCGCCGTCGCGCAGGGTGGTATCGTAGATCTCTACTCGCTTGGACATAACAATCTCCTTTACGCAAAGCATGACGAAACAATGGGTTCACACCGGTTACGCAAAGCGCCAAGCGCGCGGATTCGAGCATGTCTAGCCCCAAATCCATAAGACACCACCTCCTCTCGCGGTCTTCGGTCCAGCCTTGGCCGGACCTGGGCGCCGGAGCCCTGTTGGACAAAAAAGAACGAGGCCACGGGCGGTAGCCCGTGGCCTCGTCAACAACCCCTCTCGGGGAAAGTATCTAGGAAATTCGAGGCATACCGGGCCCGCTATCCTCCAGTAGGAGGAGTGGGAGAAGCGGGCTCGTCATATGCATCGAATTAAACATGGTCTTCTTAACCTTACGACAAGAGTACCATGAAACCCGTCAACGATTCAACTTTTCGTGTTCCGCCGCTCAGGGCGACGCAACTGTGAACAGGTCCGTATAGTCTCGGATAGTCGGTTGGTCCACGGATTTCACCCGAATCCGGTACGTCGTTCCAGGCGTCTCGCCAGACGGGATACTCCATGACCAAGTCCCGTCGGCCGCCGGAACCGTGGCAAGCGTACGCTGATGCGTCCAGTTGCTATACAGGCAGATGTACACGTTCCCGCCGATGCTGCCATCCGTGTTCCACGTGATGTCCTGGGGGGTGCCCGCTGTCCATGACGGTCCGCCCGTAGGAGCCGTGATCTGAATCTTCGGTTGCGCAATGGCGAACGTGCCACTGAAATCGCGAACCGTCGGCTCAGACGCCGACTTCACGCGGATGTGGTAGTTGGCCTTGACCGTCTCGTGCGACGGGATGTTCCAGGTCCAGCTACCCGAGGCCGCGGTCGTCATGGCCAGAGTGCGGACACGCGTCCACCCGTCGTACAGGCAGATGTATACGTTGCCCGTGATGGTGCCGTCCGTGGTCCATGTGATGCTGTGGGGAGCCCCTGCCTCCCACAAAGCGCTCGGTCCGGGCGCGGTCACCGCGATACGCGCCTGGTTGATCGAGAACTGGTCGCTGAAGTCCTGAACGGCCGGCGACAAGGCCGATTTCAGTCGAATGCGGTAGTCCGTCCCCACGAGTTCGTAGGACGGAACGTTCCACGTCCAACTTCCCGACGATACGGGCGTCATCTTCAGCGTCCGCTGGTAAGCCCATCCCCTGAACAGGCAGATGTACACGTCGCCGACCAGTGTGCCGTCCGTGGCCCAGGAAACCGTCTGCGGCGCGCCCGCGTTCCAGGAAGACGCAGCAGTGGGAGACGTCAATCGCAACGGCGATTGCGTAATCGCAAAGGCATCGGAGTAATCGTCGAGGCTCGGTGTGGAAACGGATTTCACGCGGATGCGGTAGTCTGTGTCCGGTGTCTGGCCGAACGGAATCGCCCAACCGTAAGACCCGGAACTCGCGGGCACCGTTGCCAGAACACGCTCCTGCGTCCATCCGTTATACAGGATGATGTAGACGTTGCCCGTCACGCCCGTCGCCGTCCACGTGACGCCCTGCGTGGTCCCGGCCTTCCAACTGGATGCCGACGTGGGCGCGGTGACCGTGATGCCAGGCGTTTGCGTAGCGAAGCTGGTGGACGGGTCGCCGTACAGGTTGAAGTCCAGCTTGTTCATCCAGGAGTTGTAGCCCCAGGCCGTACCGAAGTTGCCCCGGCACCAGTTCAGCGCCGTGCCAACGTCTTCCGACGATCCCGACATCCGCTCGAAGATGCGGTACCCGTAAGAGGCGTTGTCACCGCAAGAGGAATACAGGCCCGTGTACCAGTTCGCAACCGCGTACCAAGAGACACGGGACGCGGACACCGTGCCGATGGCGCCGTTCTTCAGCAGGGAGTACCCAAGGTTGCCGGTGTTCTCGGGCCACCCGTTGTTGCACGACACCTGCACCACGTACGACGGGTAGCTGTCGTTCAGAGCGGAGCAATTGGAGCTATTCCACATGTTATACCAGGTGGATTCGCTCGTGTTGACCTGACAGATGTTGTCCGCGCGGACCGTATCACTCGTCCAACAGACGCGGGATGCCCCCGTCGAACTGCCGTGCCCCCACCACGTGACGAATCCATAGTGGTTCAGCCATTCGGATTGGATGTTCGCCTGGGTCAACGCAACGTTGCACGCGGTCAGGGGATAGGCGGTCCCGTCGCTCTTGCAGCCCGTCTTCTCGTAGAGGGTGTAGGCGCTGAAACTGTTCGTCGTGGCAAGGGTTTTCAAGGCCTCACCCCAAGAGTCCCCCATGGTTGCGGGCGTCGTGTCCACCACGCCGTCGTTGTCGCGGTCCTCGACGAAGTTGGATACAGCCGCGGGCGCGAGCAGCTTCTGACGCCAACTCTGGTCGCCGGTGGCCGTCTCATAGGTGATGATTTTCTGCAGGATGCTGTCAAGATCGGCGATGGTGCCGTAGTAGGGGATACGCCCAACCTTCACCTCGCAGTTGA
>JAAEQP010000223.1 GCA_024231375.1 bacterium
GATGACGATGGTGTTGTCGGCGAGGCCGTCCTCTTCCAGTTGTTCCAGCATATCGGCCAGCCAGTAGTCCATGGCCGTGATGAGTTCGTAGAGTTCCGCCCATTCCCGGCGGACGATCTCCGTGTTCGGATGAAACGGCGGTGGCGTCATGTCGTCGGGATTCTGCCGCTGCGTATCGGTGAGGCGCTTGGTGCGTTCCGCGTGCTGCTTAGCCGACAGGCGGATCGAGCCCTCGTGGCTGCCGGTGTAGTTGAAGACAGCGAAGAACGGCGTCTCCGGGTCGGGCCGATCCCGCCAGTGGGCCTTCTTGCTGGACTCATCCCACGTGTCGGGCGGCGTAGGCACCTGGTAGTCTTGTTTCGCGTTGTTCGTGCAGTAGTAGCCGGCTTCCCGCAGGTAAGCCGGAAAGCACCGGATGCCTTCGGGCAGAGACGGCTTCACGGAATGTAGTACACCTTCTCCACCCGAACGCATATGATGCGTGCCCAAGGTCGTGGCGTGGACGCCCGTGATGATGCTGCTGCGATTGGGGGCACACACGCCCGCCGTGGTGTAAGCGTTCGCATACCGCACCCCTTCGCGCGCCATCTGGTCGAGCGTCGGCGTATGCGCGAGAGGGTCGCCGTAGCAGCCCAAATGTGGCCCGATATCCTCGCACGACAGCCACAGGACGTTCGGTTGTTCGGTGCGCAAGGTCTCAGCGTGGGGCCCTTTCGCCCCCATCGTCGCCAAGCCCACCATGCATGTTCGTTGGACGAATTGCCTGCGTGTCAGCACCTCTATCC
>JAAEQP010000224.1 GCA_024231375.1 bacterium
CATCTAAATAGGGACAGTCACCGTTTATTTGTCCAATAAAGGGTGACTGTCCCTATTTAGATGACCCCTTCCGTCATCCTGAGCAACGCGAAGGATCTCGTTGCCCCGGCGACTCGTCCGGGAAACAGCACGAGGGCGCTGCGAGAAATTCTCTGAGATCTCTAATCTCAGACCCCTCCTCTCCCGACAACGCCCACGCCAGACGCATCCGTTCGGGGACATGTACCAACACGACGCCTCGGAGTCGACTACGTGTCCCCGAACCAAGACGGCCGACACGGAGGTCGGCCCTGCGTGCGCCTTCGAGCGTACGGCGTCAGAGTGGTGTGAGTCCACTCCGGAATGGCGTCCCGATCCTGTAGCCGACCGCAACTGCGTCGCCACGAGGCGGGGTGGAGAGCAACGGAAGGCGAACGGCCAGTCCGCAGGATGACGAACTCGATTCGGCCTGGCATGACCGGCGAGCCTGCGTAGGAACGGCGAAGCCCGGAACGAGCCCGATGCGCTGATGATTGAGACCGCTGGCGACCGCGAGGAGCGGGATGTCCGATCGAGGCGGGTAGAGGACGTGGCAAAGCGGCATCGGGGGTATGCGAGGTGGTTGGAGGCGGAATGGTCTGGAAGGCGTTGTACGTGAAGAAGGGAGACCTCCCCGGCATTGGAGCGGTACCGGTGGCCGGTAGGGCCAAGGAGCCGGCCGGGCGTGAAAGGGGGGCCAGATGGCCCAACCGTTGCTCTGCCGAAATCGGGTTGTTCTCTCTGGAGCAAGCGTGGGTAGAGGCCGGACAGTCATTTTGATGCAACCGCCGACCAAAGAGCCGTATGCGGGAGAACTGCACGTACGGTTCGGAGGGAGGGGAGGCCGGGCAGCCGGTCTTCCCTACCCCTACCCCGGACGGCGGGACCTCACGCCTCGAACCGAATCGGCGCGAAACAGTCCGGTCGGTGGAAGTTCAGCGGACCGTCGATGGGCGCCCACGTGACGAAATGGGGGTGGGAGTTGGACTCGGCGCACTTGTAGAAGTTGGCCCGCCATTCCTGCCCGGCCACATCGCCCAAGGGACCGACGTACGCCTCCAACACCGCGAAGGGAATCTTGTACTCGACCACCCATGTCACCGGATCGTCCATCTCGGGTTCCACGGTCTTGGGCATGGAATGGTACACGGCGATCCGCGACGCCAACTCCCAGGGCACGTTCTCGAATTCGGCCAATTCGCCGCTGTCCCGCGTGGGATCGGTCACGTTGCGCAGTAGCAGCGCGCCCCCGCAATTCATCTCAAAGTTGAAATATCCCTTGTCGGGCTTCGGTTGCACGAAGAACTCGACGCATGCGTCTTGATACACCGCCCCCTGGTAATCCGTGGCGACACACCGAACAAACCGGTCGTGAACGCGAAACATGACGAACACGCCATCGGCGTCGTACAACAGGCGTGCCTGGGTGACCGGCCGGTGAGCGCTGCTTTCGGGGCGATACTGCGCCACGTCGAGTGTATCGGCCTGGGCCCACGCCGCGCTATCCCAATCGCCGTCCAACGCGGGAGGCGTCACGGCCTTCCTGATGGTGTACGACGGCATGGCAGCTTCACTCATTTCCGTTCCCCCTGGCAGGCGTTCACTCGCCCAGATCGAGTTCTTTCGCCATGCCCCTGAGCCGCTTCAGATCCACTTTGCCCGATCCCAGCACCGGGATCTCCTCGATACTGTAGAAATCGTTGGATCGCGGCCGCCACAGGTTCGGCAGAGTCGAGTTGTTAAGCGCGTCCAACAGATCCTGCAACTGGTCATCGGTCATCGTGTGCAACACCACCAGCCGCTCGCCCTTCCGCTCATCGGGCAGCCCCGTCACCGACATGGCCCGCTCCGTGAGGTCGAGGAGCGTGTGCATCTCTTCTTCGACCTTGGCATGGGCGACCATTTCGCCCCCGATCTTGCTGAATCGGGCCACCCGGTCCGTGATGGTGATAAACCCCTCCTCGGACAAGCTCGCCACGTCGCCCGTGTTGTACCAGCCGTTCCGCAAGACCTCGGCTGTGAGTTCGGGTTTGTGAAGGTATCCCTTCATGATGTTGGGACCCTTGATATGCAGCACACCGGGCCGGTCGTCGGCGATGATCTCGCCCGTGTCCTGGTCGGTGACCTTCATCTCGATTCCCGAACAAGGCTGCCCGATGGTACCGTGGCGCACAAGCTGCTCGTAGTAGCCCGGCGCCCGGTAGTCGGGCATGTTCGTCGACACGATAGGCGCGCACTCGGTGGTGCCGTACCCCTCGAGCGGGGCTTTGCCAAACTTGGACTGGAACGCCTTCCGCACGCGCTCAGGGAGCTTCTCGGCCCCCGTCACGACGAAGTCCAGGCTCTCGAATTCTTCGGGAAGGCATCGGCGGATGAAGTTCTGCAAGAACGTGGGCGTGGCCACCACGAACCGGGGCTTGTACTTGTGGGCCAGTTGCCCGACGATCTTCGCCTCAAGTGGGTTCGGGTGATAGACGGCGCCCATTCCACGCGTGATGCACAGCCAGAGCGTGACCGTGTACCCGAAGGAATGGAAGAAGGGCAGAATCCCCATCATGCGGTCGGTCTCCCGGTGGGGGAAGATCTCGAGCGCCTGGAGCATGTTGCTCGCAATGTTGTGATGCGTGAGTTGCACGCCCTTGGGTTCGCCTTCGCTGCCGCTGGAAAATACGATCGTGGCCAGGTCGTCCTGGTCCCAGTCCTTCGGTGCGCCCAGCGACCGTTCCAGCCACCGGATCGGACAGAACACCGCCAACACCATGGCCGTGATGCGGTCCAGGCCCGTCACCGACTTCTTGATGTCCTCCAGATAGATCGGTTCGCCCGGCACCTCCACCGGCATCCGCTTGAGAAACTCGCGCGACGTGATGACCTGTTCGATGTCACACTGCCCCGCTGCGTCGGCAATGGACGCCGCCGACCCCGTATAGTTTAGGTTGATGGGGATCTTACCCATGGTTTGCAGCGCGATGTTCGACAAGGCCCCGCCCACCGATTGGGGCACCATCAGTCCCACCATCCGTTGCGGGCCGAGCAGTTTCTTGAACTTGCGCGCCAACACAATGCTGCCGGTGAAGGCCATCAGGAACGACAGTTTCGGCGTGCGCATGTCGGCCATGGCGAATCCGAAGGGACGCCACCGCGCCTTGCGGATGAACTGGCGGTGCAGCAACTGCTGCTCGTACTTCCGGTCTTCGCGCGCCGCCACGTCGAGTTCGCGGATGGCCCCGTTGATGTCGCGGGCGGTGCTGTGATCCGGCATGGGCTTGCCGAAGTTCGTCCGTATGTGGCACGGGAACCGCCACGGAAGCTGCCAGCGTATGAGCCCTTCCTCAAACACATACACGCCCGAGCAGGTGGGGTCGAGATACACCGGGATCACGGGGGCGTCGACCTGCGACATGACATGCGTGAAGGCTTCCCGGTAGTCCAACGCGTTCTCGCTGTCCGACGCCTGGCCTTCCGCGAAGATGCACACCACCTCGCCCGCGTTGATGGCCTCCACGGCCGGCCGCAGGATGTCGGCGAGACCCGTCTCGTGGGTGGCCCCGGTCACCGGGATGGCGTTCGTCAACTTGGCCAAGCGCCGCATCCACGGCGCCTCCAGCGCTTCGCGTGGAATGACAAACCGCACGTCGCGATCCACCGACGCCAGGATGAACAGCGCGTCAATGAGCGACCGGTGCGACGCCACCAAGAGCGCGCCGCCCTGCTGAGGCACATTCTCCTTGCCTAGCACCCGCAACCGGTACATGGTGCTGGCGGCGATCCACATGGCCGATCGCAGGACGACGATCGGCCGCCGCAGACACAGGTACGCGGCCATCACCAGGGCCGCCGCGGCCGTGATCAGAAACACCTGGTACGCGTTCATATTCAACATGCCAAACGCCAGCATGAGAAGGCCGCCCGACAGGATGCCCACGCATGAAGATATGTTGAACACCGCGATCATGCCGCCGCGCACTTTCTTGTCGGTTCGGTGTTGGAGGAGCGCCATCAGCGGCACCTCGAACAGCCCAGCACCCGCGCCCACGAACAGGAGCAACGCGAATCCGATCCAGTACGTGAACCCGGGCACGTCGAACGCGTAACCGAACGCCCCCACGCTGACCGACCCCGGAACCGCCAGCGGAATCGCCAGAAGCAGCGACGCAACGGTCATGACCGCCAAGCCGATCGGAACCAGACCAATCTCAATCTTGCCGCGCGAAAGGTAACCCGCCAAGAGGCTACCCACGGCAATGCCGATGAGGGCCGCCGCCGACAGAATCGATACCCACACTTCCTCGACCTGCATGGTGTCGTTGCCGTAGGTGATGATGTTCATCTGAATCACGGCGCCCGCGAACCAGAAGAACCCGCCACCGATCAACGTGAACCATAGGATCTGGTCGGCGAAGAAGGCCTTGAAGTACCGGCCCAGGCCCCTCCAGGGATTCAGGATGGGAACCGGCTTGCCCGGCGAGGCCGCAGGCACCCGCGTCACGCCAAAGGAGGTGATCAACCCGGCGCAGGACAGCAGAATCAACACGGCCGACACAAAGTAGATGGGGAACTTGCCCGCGTCCACGCCCATGTCGAGGAGTCCGGCCAAGCCCTGGCCGGCGATGATGGCTACGAAGGTGGTCATGCCGAGGATGCCGTTGCCCCAGGACAAGCGGCTTTCCGGCAACAGTTCAGGGATGATGCCGTACTTCGCGGGACTGAAGAAGGCGCTCTGCATGAACATCAGGTAGAGCATGAAGAGGATGAGGTACTCGTTGCCATGGTAGAAGGCGTAGAGGCCGAGAATCATCACCATCACTTCCCAAACTTTCGTGGCGATGGTGACGGATCGCTTGCTGAACCGGTCGGCGAGAACGCCCGTGATGCTCGGGAAGACCAGGTACGGAACCGAGAACAGAATGGTTCCCAATGCCGAGTAATACAGGGACAGGTTCTTGTCCGCGCCGCTCGCGGCGTGGCGTTCCAGCATCATGAAAACGATGATGAACCGGTACAGGTTGTCGCTGAATGCCCCCTGAAACTGGGTGAAAATCAGCGCCCAGAAGCCGCGAACATGGCCTTTGGGGCCCATTTTCGCGGCTGTGGCGGTCGATGCGTTCATTCGGAATCTCCTCAACGCGCGCCGAACAAACCACGGCGCGTCTCGCGTGTGCTTCTAGTCCGATTTCTGGCGGTGGCGCTTCTCTGGCTCCCGAATCTTCCGTGTGCGCGCTCGCACCTGCTCAAGCAAGCCGATCAGGCGCGTGCAGTCCGCGTCGCTCAGGTCGCGCGTGGCCTCTGCCAGACAGTCGCGGTACAATGGCTCGACTTCGTCGATGAGCGTCCGTCCCGCGTCCGTCAATTCCACATGGTAGCTTCGACGGTTGCCCGGCACCGTGTGCCGTTTCACCAGCCCCTTTCCCTCCAACTTGTCCAGGATCGACGTGATGCTCGCCCGCGTCACCACCAGGCGCTTGCCCAAATCGGACTGCGTCAGCTTCACGTTCTTATGCTTGAGGGAAAACAGCGCGTTGAACTGGGCCTGCGTCAGATCGAACTGCCGAAACAAGGCCGTCCCCGCGGCGCCGATGACCGTCGCCGTGTGAACCACATTCAGCACCGCCTCGTGCCGGATGTCCTTGAACGGGATGTCCAGATTCAGTTCTTGCCCCAGAGACATACCATCGCCTCCTCCAGTCGCTATTGTATGCGCCCAAATTGTTAGAGGTCAACCAGAAGGAGGGCGGCTGTCAGCCATCAGCACTGCATGTGCCAATTGCCTCCCTCCTCCAAAACGCGCAACGCCCGGCTGGTGGACCGGGCGTTGTACGTACTAACTATGTGGTGGTTGGTGGGAATCTATCCGATGAGGCTCCGCTCGTAAATGCGCCACGTCTTGTATCGCTTGGCGTTGTAGGCTTCGCCGGTCTTCACGATCAACTCGTTGGTCTCGAGCAACCAAGAGAATTCCAGTGTGTTGAACTGCTTCTTGCGTAGCACGCGTTGCATGCCCTCGCCGATGAGCACGTCCTTCACGCCGTTCCTGCGGTACTTCTCTTTGATACCGAGGAGCGCCACCCGTCCGCGCTGCGTCTTCTTGCGGTTCTTGAACAGGCGCATCACGCGTACCAGGTCGAACCGGTCCCACATGTTCTGCTCGCGCTTGATGCAGTCGTTGAAATCCGGCATCGTCGCGAAAATCGCCACGGGTTCGTCGCCCATGTACGCGATGAGAATCGTCTCGGGGTCGGCCACGGCTTTGAAGCTCTTGGCGACCAGGTTGAATTCCTCGTCCGTGAACTGGGTCGACCCCCAGTTCTGCGACCAGGCCTCGTTGTACACCTCGCGCAACACTTCCATCTCTTCATCGAGCCGGGACATATCGAACGAACGGATGGTCAACGGCGTCGATTTGTAGGTCTCTTCGGCCCGTTTCTTGGCCTTCTCAAATCCATCCTCATACCGCTGGTCGTCGGACAAGGGCAGGCGCTGGGCGATGACGTCCATCACCTTGAGCAGCCCGGCCGAATCCATCAACTCACCGTAGTACGGGTGGTTGTGGGCGGTCTCGAAGTACGGCGGCGTGTCGAATGCGTCCATCTGACACCCGATGACGTGGTTCGTGTTGAAACTCATGGGCCCCAGCAGCCGTTTCATGCCCCGCGCACGACCCCAGGCCGCTACCTTGTCGATCAGGATGCGGGCCACGGCCTTGTCGTCGATGCATTCGAAGAACCCGAAGATCACGTCTTCGGCATCATTGTCGCGGTTATGGTGGCGGTCGATGCAGCCCGCGATGCGGCCCACGATCTCCCTGCCCCGGTACGCCAGGTAATACACAACCTCGGCGTGCTTGTGGAACGGGTGGTCGGCGGTCAACAGCCCCTTGTGCCCCATCATCTTGCTGCCGAGCAAATCCATGTTCAGCGGCGGAATGTAGAGAGGCACATCCTTGTAATGGTCCCAGGCAAACCGCACAAACTGTTTCAGCAGCTTGCGGTCGGTGTTGCCGAATTCCACGATCTTGATGATCGTTTCCGGGACCGGGGCGGTTCCGGGATCCACTTTGAGGGTCCCGCGCCTTCCGGTCAGTTCCGGCTTTGTGGAAGTGGCTTCAGACACTACTCCTGCTCCCTTAATATGTGTGGTTGCTCGCCGGCTTGGCCCAGCCTGCGAGGTTTGCCCGTCCCAATTCCTTCCCGATTCGGGAGGGCCAGTTCCTGTCGTCTCACTAAGTATTGACCACGGTATGCGGAACAGGGTTTCGTAGAAACTCTTGACTTCGTGAGTGCCTGAGATGAAACAGCCGCTCAGGGGGGCTGTTCCTTCGTGGCGGGAAGCAAGGCCGGTATTCCGCATGACCGAACAAGGGGATTATACCCCAAGCAATTCAATAAAAACAAATCAGCGATCTGGCGTGACCTTTGGTCGGAG
>JAAEQP010000225.1 GCA_024231375.1 bacterium
GAGGTCCCGTCCGCCATGCGGACGTGCTCAATGCGCTCCAGCATCCATTGGGTCAACTCGATTACCCGGTCTGCATGTCCGTCGCGCACGGCGCGTACGTACTCGCCCGCGACACCGGGGTCCAGTGCAACCGGATCGTCCGGCGAAGGCCCGGAACTTGCGCCGTTGCCACCCGTCGCCGGAGTCTGGGGGCTCAGAATACCGAACGTTGTCTCAGGGAACCGGCTCCACGTCACAATGAGTCCCGACACGACTCCGAGAACAGGAACTCCGACCCAGGCCATGAGTCCCATGTTTTTTAGTTTTATCACTTGTGTATACTAACATTCGGACCCAATCCGATCAACTAATTGTACCATGATGTCACGCGATGAGGGGCGCTTCTGCCGTAACCTGCCTCAACTAAAGCCGTTATGCCCAGGCCCGCCCGATCGAGGTCAAGCCTCGGAGGGTCAACGACGCTGATTCCAGGCCGACGCGGCGTACTTCTCGTCCACCAGGACCTTCACGGCCTTCTGCTCGGCAGCCGTCAACTTGGATGGCTTCGGACCAGCCTCGAAGGCATCGCGAATGGCTTGGCGCGCCAGGTCCGGTTCGACGGGCAGGTTGGTCACAAAACCTCTGTGAGTCCGCTCGCCGCGGTACTGGGGGCGTTCATCCGGTTCGCGAAGGTATCGCTCCATGTGCTCGGGGTCGGCTCTGAAGAGAAGCGTGCCATGGTGGAGGATGAACCGCCGCCTCCGTTTCTGCGAACTGCCCGACACCTTCTTGCCGCGTAGCGCCAAGTCTGAGATGCCCTTGTGACGCGCGTTGACGCCCAACCCCTGCAGCGCCTCCGATACGCGGCGGAGAATGTGGCAGTACGATCCGCGCAAGGTGCCGATATCCGGGCGCGCTTCCTGTGAGAGGACCAACGTGTAGTTGAGGCACCCAGGACCTTGGAGGACACATCCACCGGCCGAGCACCGCCTCAGTACGGGAATACCGTCCGCCTCACAAGCGGCCACGTCGACATGCTGGCGGAGCGCTTGAGACACGCCCAACACAACGAAGGGGGTCGAGCTTTGCCAGAAGCGAAGCACCTCGCCTCCGTTGGCGTCCTCGGCCTCATTCAGGAGGACTTCCTCAAGCGCCAGATTGGCTGCGGGGGTCTTGAGGGTGACGTCGAGCAGCCGCATGGTCAGCACGCGCAATCCAGTTCGCGCGCCGCCTTCACCTCATCGAGCCGGCCCACAGGTGTCGCGACAGGCGCCTGATGCAGGCCCTCCGGGTCCGATTCCACCTTGGCCGCAATCTCGATCATGGCGTCGCAGAAGGCGTCCAGCGTCTCCTTGGATTCGGTTTCCGTGGGCTCGATCATGAGGCTTTCCTTGACCGTCAACGGGAAATACACCGTCGGCGCATGGAAGCCGCGGTCAAGGAGTGCTTTTGCGATGTCGAGGGCGCGAATGCCCTGCTTGGCCTGGGGCGCGGCCGAAAACACGCACTCGTGCATGAACGGCACATCGGCGTCACCCGTCTTGAAGGCAGGCGCATAGGCATCCTTCAACCGCGCGTACATGTAGTTGGCGTTGAGAACCGCGATCTCGGAGGCCTCTTTCAGTCCCTCGCCGCCGAGATGGCGGATGTAGGCGTAGGCGCGCACGGCGATGAGGAAGTTGCCAAAAAAAGCCGACATGGCGCCAATGGACTGAGGCGGCATGGCCAGCGCGTAGGCGTCGTCCTTGCGGACGACCCTGGGACCGGGCAGGAACGGTTCCAGTCGTTCGCCCACGCCAACGGGGCCGGATCCGGGTCCGCCCATGCCGTGGGGTGTGGCGAAGGTCTTGTGCAAGTTGTAGTGCATCACGTCGAACCCCATATCGCCGGGGCGTGCCGCGCCCACAATGGCGTTGAGGTTCGCGCCGTCGTAATAGAGCAGCGCGTCGGCGTCGTGAAGCAGGTCGGCGATCTCGCGGACAGCAGGCTCGAATAGGCCGTGCGTGTTCGGACACGTCAGCATCAGGCCCGCCACGGAATCGTTCAGCACTTCCTTGACCGCCTCGGGCCGGATGGTGCCGTCTTCGGCGGATGGGACTTGAACCACCTTGAACCCCGCGATGGCCGCGCTGGCCGGGTTGGTGCCATGGGCGGAATCGGGGATGAGGATGGTGTCCTTGGTGTTGCCTTTGGCGCGGTGATAGGCGGCGATGAGCAGCGTACCGGCCAACTCGCCATGGGCGCCGGCGATGGGTTGCAGCGAGACTTGGCGCATGCCGGCGATCTCGGCCAGCAGCCGCTCGGTCTCGTACACCAACTCAAATGCGCCCTGGCACCGCGCCCAGAGAGACTTGACCGTGGCCAGATGAGGGTGGAGATCCTGAAAGCCCGGGTATGCGGCCACCGTCTCGGCAAGTTTCGGATTGTACTTCATGGTGCACGAACCCAGCGGGTAGAAATGTGAATCCACGCCGAAGTTGCGCTGGGACAGCCGCGTGAAATGACGCACCACGTCCAATTCACTGGCTTCTGGCAGTGCCGCGGGTTCGGATCGGCAGAGCGCGGGGTCCATCTGCGCTTCGGGCACGTCCAGCGCGTCGAGGGCGATGGCCCGACGGCCTGGACGGGACTTCTCGTAGATCAACTGCATGCAACGTCCTCCAAGGCCTTGGAAAAGGCGTCGAGTTCTTCGCGTGTGCGCCGTTCCGTGACGGCGACAAGCAGGTCGGTGGGTCCGCCTGCTCCGACCGACGCGAGAGGCAACCCGGCCAGGATGCCGCGCTCGTCGAGGCGGCGAACGGCCGTGTCCGCGTCAATGGGCAGACGCACGGCGAATTCGTTGAACGTGGGCCCGTCGTTGATCACGCGGGCAAACGTGAGGTTCGACTTCAGGTACTCGGCCTTGGAATGGCAGTGTCCGGCCACCTCCCGGAGGCCCTCTTTGCCGAGCAGGCACAGGTGAATCAGCGCGCGGAGGGCGCACAGGGCCTCATTCGAACAGATGTTGGACATGGCCTTCTCGCGACGGATGTGCTGCTCACGGGCTTGGAGGGTGAGCACGAACCCCCGGCGCCCTTCGGTGTCCTGCGTCGCCGCGGCAATTCGGCCCGGCATCTTGCGCACGTGGGCCTTCCGCGTCGCCATGATGCCGAGATAGGGTCCACCGAAGCCCAAGGGAAGCCCGAACGACTGCCCCTCCGCCACGGCGATGTCGGCGCCCATCTCGCCGGGGGTCTTCAGCAGCCCGAGGCTGACGGGATAGAACGACACCACCAGCAACGCGCCCGCCTCGTGGCACTTCTCGGCGAGGGCGGTGAAATCGGCCACGGTCCCGAGAAAGCTGGGGTTCTGAACAATCACACAGGCCGCGTCCGTGGGGTCATCACCATCGACCAGATCGAGTCCTAGGTTGGCGACGTGGGTGTCAAGGATCCGCCTGTAGAGGGGATTCAGCGAGGAATGACACACGACACGGGTGCGCCGGGTGATGCGCACGGCCATGGTGGTCGCCTCGAACACGGCGGTTCCGCCGTCGTACAGCGACGCGTTGGCGAATTCCATGTCGGTGAGGCGGCACATGGCGGACTGATATTCGTAGATGGCCTGCAATGTTCCTTGCGCGCATTCCGGCTGGTACGGGGTGTAGGCGGTGTAGAACTCGCTGCGAAACGACAAGGCGTCCACCGCGGCCGGGACAAAGTGGTCGTAGAATCCGCCACCCAGGAAACTCGTGTGGCAGACCGCGTTGGTGGCGCTGAGCCGGCCCATCTCGTCGCGCACCCGCATCTCGGATACGCCGTCGGGCAGGTCCCACGATTCGGGCCGCAGGTCCTCGGGAATGGTGGCAAAGAGATCCTCGATCCGCGTCACGCCGATGGTGGCCAGCATCTCCTGACGTTCGGCGTCCGTTGTGGGAATCCAGGTCATTCGGCTTGCTCCGCGACGAAGGCCTCGTACGCCTTCAAGTTCATGAGCGCCTTGTATTCCTTGGCGGCGGCGTCTTCCAGCTTGAAGAACCAGCCCAGGTCGTAGGGGCTCTGATTCACGAGTTCGGGTTGGGCTTCGAGGGCGTCGTTGACCTCGCACACCGTCCCGGCGACCGGCGCGTAGACGTCGCTCGCAGCCTTGACCGACTCCACTGTAGCGGCGGCGTCGCCTTGATGGAACTCGGCGCCCATGTCGGGCACCTCCACGTAAGTGATGTCGCCAAGCTGCTCAACGGCGAATTCCGTGATTCCTACGGCATATACGCCGTCCTCCTCACGGACCCACTCATGATCCGTCGTATACATGCAGTCATCTGGATACATTCGAAGATCTCCTCAGTTGCGGCACGTGCCATGCCGGTAGAAAGGAAGTTCCGTAGTCTCAATGGGGATACGCCGTGGACCCGCGGTCAGGGCGGTCCCGGGGGCTGCCAGCGCCTTGGGCAGGAAGGCCAGTCCGATGCCGTGTCCGACACTGGGACCAAAGGTCCCGCTGGCCACGACGCCAACCGTCTCGTCGCCGTCGTAGACCTCGAACCCGTGACGCGGCGCTTGGCGCGTGGCCGTGCGGATGGGCGTGATGACCGGGTAGCCACCGGCATCGCGTTTGGCCTCGAGCGCCTCCTTGCCGGTGAACTCGGTGTCCCACGCGACGAACGTGTTCATCCCAAGCTCCAACGGTGTCCGGGACTGGTCGAAATCCTGGCCGGAGAGGGGGTATCCCATCTCAGTGCGCAATGTGTCGCGGGCTCCCAGGCCGGCAGGCTTGACGGCTTCGTGCTCCAGCAGAGCGCGCCACAGGGACGGCGCTTCCGCGTTGGGGATGTAGATCTCGAATCCCATCTCGCCGGTGTATCCCGTTCTTGACAGGATTACGTCGGTGCCGCGCCATTCAGTCTGGCACACGCGGAAGTATTTCAGATCGGCTGCACGCGGCAGGCCCAATCCCACAAGGATGTCGCGCGAAAGGGGTCCCTGCACGTCAACCTTGGAGGTCTGCGCGGAGATTTCGGTGGCGCCGGGGTTTCCTTCGCGAATGAGGGCCGACACGTGTTCGAGGGGCCCGGCATTGGTGACGACAAGCAGTTCGTCGTCGGCGAGTCTCATGGAGATGACGTCGTCGATGATGCCGCCGGACTCGGCCAACATAGCGCCGTAACGCGCGCGGCCAACGGCCAACGCCACCACGTTCGAGCAGACCAGCCGATCGTACGTCCGAATCGCTTCGGCTCCCCGGATACGGAACTCCCCCATATGCGAGCAGTCGAAGATGCTGGCTTTCGTGCGGGTGTGGGCGTGCTCTTGGACAATGCCAGCGAACTGGACGGGCAACGCCCAGCCGTGGAAATCGACGACCTTGCCGCCGCTTGCTTCGTGTTCGTCAAAAAGGGAAGTCTTCTGCATGACTTCTCCCTGGAAGGGCGCAGGGGCCCATCGCCTTGTTCGATACATCATACGGCGGGGAGAGCCGGCATTGCACCAGTCTTACCCCGTGCCCAGGCGATCGGCAAGCTCGCAACCTGTCGCTTCCCCGTGGTTGTATCCACGACAGCGGCCCCACGGGCCGCCTCTCGCCAGTCACGGCAGGTCGTCCATGCCCTAACTCTGCCATCCCGGACGCGGTGCTGTCAATAGATGGTTCTTGCAGGGCGATCGCACCAAGACCATCCGGGAACAGGCGTCGCGCCTGAAGACTGCCCGGGACGCGCAGGGGCGTACCGGAGCCTACTCCACAACAAGTGTGCCACCCACAACACTGTTGTGGGTGTCTTCAGCATACGGGATAGCGGCCTCTCTGTGAATCAGGGCCCACAAGCTGCCGCTTGAAGGTAGCAAACCCAACAAGACTACCTGGCCGCGACGGTCCAGTCAGGTGCGAGCACTCATTCTTGCTGAGTCCCGGAAGCGCCGGGACTAGCGAACGCGAGCGCCTATGCCGCATCATCTCGACCCCGTGACAGTCGCAACCACGTCGCAGCGCCCAGCATCAGTGCGACGCACACGTACACCGCCCACCAGGCCATAGGCAAGCCGCTGCCGGCGCCCACGTTTACGGTGCGGGACGCGGTGCAGACGTGGCCCGCTGTGTCGGTGACGGTATAGGTCACGGAGTAGGCGCCTTCGGTGCTGGTGTCCACGGTACTGGTGACGTCTATCGAGCTCGTCAGGTCGCCGCAAACAGCATCAAATGCCTCGGCGCCTTCGTCGGTGTAGGTCGCGTCCACGTCGAGGGTCACGGGGTTGTCGCCCAACACGGTGATGATGGGCGCTTCGGTGTCGCCGGATTGATGCACTTGCACTTCCACGGGACTATTCACCGCGGTCCCGCCGCCGCTGTCGGTCGCGGTCACCAGGAGATAGCCGTTGCGCGAGGTGGAGGCCATATTCGCGGCGCAACTCACCCCGATGCTGCCCCCGTCCACGCCGGACGCGCCCGAGTCGATGGTCAACCAAGCCGACGCCCCACCTTGCACCGCTGCCGACCAGTTCAGCACATCCGCGCCCGTGTTCGCCACGTCGAAGGTCGCGGCACCCGTTGGCGCGCCGACGCTACGCGAGGACGTCACCTGCAACACCGGCGGCGTCACCAGCGGCGTCAACTGTACGGCGTGCGCGGTGTACGGCGAGCAGGGCACGTACACGGAGTTCGTGTAGGGCACGTAGTCGCCGTCGGTGATGGCTACGTTGTAGGTGGCGTAACTCGCGATGCCCGGGAACAGGGCTTGGCCCAGCGAATTGGTGTAGACCGACGGCGTCGGCAATCCGCCAAACACCGTCACCTTCACCGGCACGCCCGCCAAGGCCATGGCGCCCATGGTGCTGCGCACGGTCACGGTCAACGTCGGCACCACGCCGCACGGACCCGTCTCCTGCCACATGCGCAGGTCGTAGTTCGTGTTCGCACCGTACTCCGTGCCCAGAATGTGGCTCACGCGTACCAGGTAGCGGCCGTTCGCATCAACGGTCCACGCGATGTAGGAACTGTATTCGCCCAAGCCCCACGCGTCCTCGTCGATCAAGGTCGTGCCGTCGGCACGGTACAACTGAGCCCATGTGTTGCAGTTCGAACCGCAGTTCAACGTCTCTATCGTGATGGTCGTGCCTGCCGTGCTGTCGAAGGCCACCCAGTCCGCGTCGCCC
>JAAEQP010000226.1 GCA_024231375.1 bacterium
CGAGCAATTCATCCAGGGCTTGGCCAACATAGTTGACGTAGCCTTTGTCTTCCGGCTTCTTCTGGTTATCCAGCGCCCCGTGATAGACGAGCCTCAGGTCCTTGTCCAGAATGAAGATCTCTGGGGTGCGCTTGGCATGAACGGCGTCGGCATACCGGTTTCCGGCGTCCTTCAGGACGGGATAGGGCAGTTTCTCGCCCGTGTCGTTGGCCTTGTGCGCGTACCCCTTGATCTCCTCGGGGGAGGTGTCTTTGTGCGAGTCGATGGACAGAAACACCACCTTCCTCTCCGCGTGGTGCTTGGCAAGCGCGGCAAGACGCGGGTCGCCCGCGCGCGAGTAGGGGCACTTCTGGGAGGTGAACGCCAGAACGACCACGGCTTTGCCTTTCAGCTTCGCGAGGTCATATTCCTTTTCGGCATGGTCCTCTAGAACGAAAACCGGAAGCGGCTTTCCGAGCGCCGCTTCCGGCTTGGGGGCTTCTACGGCGGACACCAACTCAGCAAGTTCCACGACGTCCACGAAACTGAATGCAGGGGCGGTCGGTACCGGGTCTTGAAACAGTCAACGGTGAGCCATGGCCTCCCTCTCTTCTGTTCTCCTAGGCGCTGGCGTCAAACGCGGAACTGTCCAGCACAGTCGAGGTAGGCTTCGCGGCTTCGTTCTTCGCAATCACGTCGTACTCGGCCATGTGTGCCGCGGAACGCGCGCCACGGCAATCCGGTTCGAAGCTGGAACCGTCCAGCACGGTCGAAGTCCTGCAGGCGTGAGCCATGACCGGGGCCATCGCAATACCGACCACCACAGCAATCATCGCAACCATCTTCAGCATCTTGTGTTCTCTTGTATCGTTGCCCTCCATGCCCGCCTAGGCGGGTCAGGCTGTCTTCTGCGTACCAGGAGAAGAACACATGAGATCGGCGATTTGTGCCCGAGATTCGAGACAAATCGTGACTCGGTTAGCTGGGGAGGCGTAAGCCTTTTGTAAAGCAAACTTTAGGGGTTGGGGTGTGTCACTTGATCGGGACGTTTGCGCACACGGGAGCCGCCCCTCGGGCAGGCAGCTGGACCTCGATCCAGGGGGTGACCGTGACCGTGTATCCCGGCGCGTAGTCGGCGAAATGGGCCAATCGGCGGCCGTCTTCGTCGGCGTCGGGAAACGCGACACTCCTCGCGAGGGTGTATGTAGGTGCGCCGTCCTCGGGCGTGGAGTATCCGACTATCGGGGCCGATTCGGTGAGATCCTCGCTGACCAATGTCATGCGGTGGAAGGCGCGTGCAGCCACCTGGGTACCATAGCCCGAGACGCGTGTCCGAGAGGTGACGACGGCCCCGGACACGTCGTCCAACTCCAGCATACCCGTGATGGCGGGTCCCTCGAACCGCAGTTCACGCTCTTCGGCCTCCGCGACGGTGTAGGAAGCGCTGAATTCGTTGCCCGAGATCACCACGACCTCGCCGACGAGCAGATCGGGTGCTGGGATGGGTTCAGCGAGGGTGACCGAGTTCGAGGCGTAGTCGACCGAGTCAATGGTGAATCGCGTCGGACCGACCACTTCGAGGTGCATGCCGGCGAAGTCTACTACGTCGTGGTTGGCGAAGAAGCCGTACTTGGCTTCGCCGGGACCTGTGAGGGTGGCCGAGAAGGCCCCGCCGTCGGCGATGGCGACTTGCCAGGTTCCCTGGGGTGTTTCGACGTGGTACTGCATTTGGTCGCCTGCGTCGGTGAAATCGGCGGCTGTGACCAGATCGGCCCCGCGCGACGGGGCAATGACGGCGGGGAGACGAGATTCGCCGCCCGTGTTTCGCACCACTAGAAACTCCATGGTCTCGGGATAGTCGGGTTTGGAGGGCGGCTCGCCGTCGCACACGATCACCTCGGGATACGGGGGCATCCACCAGTCGAGACGGCACTCTTCGCGCCCTACCCAACGGGCACGCCACACATCCGACGCCTTGTAGCGCCGCACAGTGCGCAAGAAGTCGTAGCCGCTCAAGTCTTCGGGTCCCGTGTCACCGCCCCATTCCACATCCGGTCCAAGGAGCGTGCCGGATTCCTGCGTGGAGGTCAGTTCCAGGCCTTCCGTGGAGAATTCGCCGAAAGGCAGGCCGTGGAAATGGTAGTCGTGCTGTTGACCCCCTTCTACACGAAACAGATCGATGAGGATGGACTCGTCGCCGGTGTCGAGCATGGCGAAGGTGCGTTGGTACAGACTGACCGGGCCGCCGTACCACGAATTGGCGTGGGCGCGTGCGACACGCACCCGTTCGCCCGCCGCGAAGAACTCGAGGTACCCCGACCGCTTGTCCGGCGGGCGCTTGGTGTCGACTTCGACGATGTAGTGACACGGCATGCCGCGGGTGAACCGCTCTCCTTTGTCGTTCCAATGAGACGGATAGCCCATTTCGGGCAGGAAATCGCGGCCGTGGGCCGTGTAGCCAAGGGTGAGCCGGTCGTAATGGCCGTGCCAGGCGTTGGGGCCGCCGTAGTACATGGTGGCCGCCCGGCGTGTGGGCCCGTCGCCTGCGTCGAAGACAGTCAAGCCGTAGCCGCCCATGTCGCGCGTACCGAGATAGCGCTGATCAGGCGCAAGGGCGGCCACACGCTCCACGTCGGCCTTATCGAGGCTGTCGCCCCATAGGGATTCGGGGAACTGGTTCAGTTCAAGCAGCAATTGAGCGCACAGGGGATCCTCGAAGTGCTTGTAACCAAAGGTGTTGGTCACTGCATCCACCAGTTTGGGTGCACCGTGAATGGTCCCGTGGCAATCGGCGATGCGGGTGCAGAAATCGCCCGCAATGGTGAGGTTGTAGGGGAACCGCACGAGCTGCCGCCATTTCGGGTTCGCGGTGACGTCGTAGCCGAGACGGGTCAGTAGATCGGCCACCTTGCAGAAATTGACGTTCCAGGCCGCGCTGTAGCCGGGCGCGCTCTCGCCGCCCGCGCCGTTCCGGTCAAAGCCGCTATAAAGAATCAACTCGATCTCGCCGCCACCGTGGACCAGCCAGTCGACCATTTCATCAGTTGTCGGTCCGTATGCGGGATCGTCGTTGTCGATGATGATGGCAAGGGTCGCCAAGGTCGGCTGGTAATACATGTTGCCGCGGATACGGCCTTCCATGACGTCGCGCGCCATGAAATGGAGCACATCCTGCTCGAAGGCCTGCTTGAGATCGTCGATGCCGCGTTCGGAAAGGAAAGACGCGAGGGTATCGTCGGATCCGATGGCGTCGTAGACGCTGTCGTATGCGCGCGCGAACCGCGTGATGGTGCCGTTTTCCCAGATGTAGTCGAGTATTCGGCCGTGGATTTTCGCGGGCCATTGCCCGTTGTGATACGCCTGGGAGGCGTAATCCATCTTCGGGTAGACCTGAACCAGGCGGCCGAGCATGACGCCGAGTTTGTGGGCGTATTGCGGGTCGCCGGTCAGTAGATAGGCGTGGCTGAGTGCGTCCATGGCGCTGAAGACGTCCCTGCGCCATCGTTGCCAGAAGATGTAATGCGCCACGAACCAGTAGCGCTGACCGTCGGGCGCCACGTAGCCCGTGCCGTCATCGACATAGGGTTGCGTCGTGTCGAGCTCTTCCTTGCGGCCGCCCTTCAGGTAGGCCTCGAAGTCGTTGGTGGGGTATATCTTCCCGGTGACCGGGCACTTCACCTTGAAGGGCAGATCGGTGCTCATGATCCAGGGGTAATGGCCGCCTTCACGGAACACGTCCTTGCCCACTTCCGGCGATCCCACGCCGAACGCCACATTCAGCGCGCGCGGGATGTCGGCGTCCAGGATGAAATCCCACAACTCCTGGTCGGACATGGCTACCCACCGGACTGCGTTGCCCACGGCCTTCTCGCGCTGGGCGATGGCCCAATCGTCGGTCACGCACCGCTCGCGCACGGCGGCTGTTTCCTCGCGTGTGTGCCATGTGGGCGCGGACTTGGCCCATGCGGACGCTGCGGTGAGGGCTGTGAGGAACAGGACCGAAACCAAACGCATCATGAGACTCCCTTCGGAACGGGCTGAGTACACGACCACTGTTGCGGCCAAGCGTAATCTAGCAGAATGGGGGATTGTAGGAAAGGGAAGCCCAAAGGTCCCAGCATGCAGAAGGTTGCACATCTGAGACCTTACAGCGCGATCGCGAGCAACTCGACCACTACGATCCCCGCGAACAGGACTGCCGACACGCGGACGGCATTCCGGTTCACGTAGCCGCCGGGGCGTCCGATGCCGAAGGCCCGCCCGGTTCCGTTCCACAACCACAAACCGAGGGCAATGGCCGGTACGCCGAACAGAACGAGCTGCCATCGGCGACAGCCGAGGGTCAGCATGATTTCGGTATCCATGCCGGTGGTGGAAGGGCCAAAGGCGATGTAGATTCCGTTGGCCAGGCAGCAGAATCCGGCGAAGAACCGTACGAAGACTTCGCCGGATTCCTTGCGCCATCGCACGACGGCCCACACGGCCAGCGGCAGCAAAACGCCGAACGCAGGGCCGGCCCAGACTTCGATGAGTGGGTGGGGATTGGGGGAGACGTCGGTACGCGAAAACGCCAGGGGGTGCAACACGACGCGTTGGACTTGTCCGCCCGTGGTCGTCGCGCCAATGACGTGGCCCATCTCGTGGACGGCCTGCATGCTCAGCCAGCAGAAGCCGACGAAGGTGATGATGAGGATGGTTTGGTGGACTCGCAAGAAAACCTATCTCTCTGACTTCAGTTTGTGCGCGACGTTTCCGCGCCGCAGTATATGCAAACGGAGGCCTTCGCAGCCACGCGATGCTTGCAGGAGGGACACACGACGAGTGCGCCGAGTTCGGCGGGCGTGTTGCCGAATGGGACGCCGAGCAACTCGGTGAGTTCGTCGATGAAGGCCCGTGAGACAGCGTCGGCTCCTCCAGCAACTTCCACAAACCCTCGATCTATGTCCAAGGGACCGTAACCCGCGAGACGCTCCCTGCGGAACACGCAAAGGGGAAGGCGTCGACCATCCTTCGCAACCGCCGATAAGGTGAACGTGTCGACTTGTCCCCCTACGTGCAACAAGTTCATCGTTAGCAAACCGAGCACGACCATCGGGATCCACGGCCATATGGTAGGGGTGGCTTGTTGAGAGTAGTCGAGATATGCGATGTCCTCGAACGCGATTTCTTCGGTGTGGCTGAAGAGAAGCGCCCTTCTGTGCAAGAAGCGGACTCTCCGCCGGGCGATGTCGATGTCGATCTTGCGCAGCGACAGGAAGAGTCTTGCCGCTCCCCATTTCGGGCTCGTGCGGATGGTCCAGCAGTCCGGCGTCCTGTCAATGTCCGGCAGGTAATCCAACGCATCCATGTGCATCGTACGCATGGCCATATCAAACCTCCGGCGATACTCGCGTCTGCTACTCGCCGCCCGGCCGTTCTGGTTGGCGTGGTTTCGCTTCACCGTGCTGGCGCATCTCGCGAATCCGTGCCTGTAGTGGCCAGAATAGTACATTAGAGCACCCAAGGCAACGGTGTTGCGCATTCGAATCCCAGCACTTACCAACAGCCCTCTGGTGGCTCGAGTTCCAGGCCCGTGTCGAGGAGTTCGAGAAACTCCATGCGGGGAATCTCGCGGGCACCGAGGGATTCGAGGTGCGGATTGGACACCTGACAGTCGATGAGAACGAATCCCCATTCGATGGCTCGGTCGACCAAGTAGGACAGGGCCACTTTGGATGCGTTGGGCACGGCGGAGAACATGGACTCACCAAAGAAGCAACGTCCCATGGAGAGACCATATAGCCCACCCACCAGCGCGTCGTCGTGCCAGGCTTCGATGGAGTGGGCGTAGCCGGCTTGGTGCAGGTCGCAGTAGGCGGCCTCCATCTCTGCCGTAATCCAGGTACTGTCTCGACCCGGTCCACGTGCCTGTGAGCAGGCATCGATCACTTGATCGAAGACGGTGTCGCACGTGATGGTGATTGTGCCGCGTTTGAGGAGGCGATTGAGGGACTGCGATCTATGGAACTCATTGGGAATCAGCATCATACGGGGATCGGGCGACCACCAGAGAATGGGTTGATCGTCGGAGTACCAGGGGAAAATGCCGAGGTGGTAGGCCAGAATAAGCCGCTCCCGGCTCAGGTCGCCCCCAATGGCCAGCAACCCGTCTTCGTCCGCCATCCACGGCGGAGGAAACGCGATGTCGTCGGTCAATTGGAAGAGGGGCATGGTCCACCGCATTGTGTGTCACGGGTCCGAAACGGTCCCGCAGTCACGAGTAGGACAAGGTCAGCGCGTCGCCGTCCTCGTCGACGAGCACGTTCCCGCCCTTTTCCAGACACCCAAAAAGTAGCTCGTCGGAGAGCCTGTCCTTGATCTCCACCTGGATGAGGCGCGCGAGGGGCCTTGCGCCATAACGCTCGTCATAACCGTGACTTGCAAGCCACGTCCGCGCTGCGGGGGTGAGCATGAGCGTCACCTTGCGGGCAGCGAGTCGGCCTTGGAATTCCTGGATGAACTTATCGACCACGCGTTCGATGACGACCGTGGGGAGTCCGTTGAAGGATACGATGGCGTCGAGCCGGTTGCGGAACTCGGGACTGAAGGTCTTCTCCAGGGCTTTGAGACTCTTTCCCTTGGCGTCAACACCGCCCGCGCCGAAGCCGATGGCTTTCGCGGCCATTTCCCGGGCACCGGCGTTCGAGGTCATGACAAGCACCACATTCCGGAAATCCGCTTTCTTGCCGTTGTTGTCGGTAAGTGTCGCGTGGTCCATCACTTGCAGCAGAATGTTGAAAAGGTCCGGGTGCGCTTTTTCGATTTCGTCCAGCAGAAGCACGCAGTGCGGATTCCGCCGGATTTCGTCGGTGAGGAGTCCGCCCTGGTCGAAGCCGACGTAGCCGGGTGGCGCCCCGATGAGGCGCGCCACGGTGTGCTTCTCCATGTACTCGCTCATGTCGTAGCGCGCGAAGTGGACGCCCATGATGGCAGCCAGTTGCCGGGCCAACTCGGTCTTGCCCACGCCGGTGGGCCCGGCGAAGAGGAACGATCCGATGGGTTTGTCGATTTGGCCCAACCCGGCCCGGGAGCGTTTGATGGCCGTGGCGACGGTCCGGACGGCGTCTTCCTGGCCAAAGACCACACGGCGCAGGTCTTCTTCGAGCATGCCTAGACGCACCTTGTCCGATGAGGACACGGACCGTGCAGGTATCTTGGCGATGTCGGCGACCACACGCTCAATGTCGATGGGCAAGATCTTTCGTTTGGTGGACTTGGGACGGAGCCGCACTTCGGCGGCCGCTTCGTCAATGACGTCGATGGCCTTGTCGGGCAGGTACCGGTCGTTGATGTGACGCGCGGAGAGTTCCGCGGCGGCCTTCAGGGCCGTGTCCGTGTAGACCACATCATGATGCTCTTCGTAGCGAGACTTGAGTCCCCGGAGGATCAAGAGCGTCTCCTCGACGGTGGGCTCATTGATTTCGATCTTCTGGAATCGGCGCGACAAGGCCCTGTCGCGCTCGAACCCGTTCTTGTACTCTTCGTATGTAGTCGAGCCGATGCATCGCAATTCGCCCGAGGCCAACACGGGTTTGAGGATGTTGGAGGCGTCCATGGTGCTGTCGGCAGTTGACCCCGCTCCGACGACGGTGTGGATCTCGTCGATGAAGAGAATGGTGTTCTCGCGTTGCAGGATGGCGCCGATGACGGCTTTCAATCGCTGCTCGAAATCGCCGCGGAACTTTGTCCCTGCCAGGAGCGCGCCCATATCGAGACGGAGAATCTCGGCGTCGCGGAGGGAGGAGGGTACGTTCCCCTCGTGGATGCGCAAGGCCAACCCTTCGGCCATGGCCGTCTTACCTACGCCGGGCTCGCCAATGAAAATGGGGTTGTTCTTGCGGCGCCGGGCCAACACGCGCACGGTTCGGCGCAGTTCGAGATCGCGCCCGATGAGCGGGTCGATTATGCCGCGTTCGGCCCTATCCGCCAAGCTGACGGTGTACGCCTCGAGCGGGTCGCGAGCGGCCCGAGGGCGCTCGTCGTCCTGCACGTCCTGGTCCACATCGGAATCTAGATTGGCCTCGTCGTGTTCGGTGTAGCCTAGCTTGGACACGCCATGGGAGATGTAGTTGAGCACGTCCAGCCGCGTGATCCCTTCCGATTCGAGGAAGTAGGCGGCGTGGGAATCGTGCTCCTCGAACAGGGCGGCGAGAATGTCGCCGGCATCCAGTTCATCTTTGCCTGAATAGTGGACATGGGCCAGCGCACGCTGCATGAGGCGCTCGAGGCCGACGGTTTGATGGGGGATTACCTCATCATCGCCCGGCACGTGCTCCAGTTCACCTTCGAAGAACGCTTCCAGTGCTTCCTTCAGGCGATCAAGGCTGCCTCCACAGTGGGTCACGATCTCGCGGCCGTATACGTCGTCCAACAGGGCATAGACAA
>JAAEQP010000227.1 GCA_024231375.1 bacterium
CGACAAAGGCCTGTTCATCGGGATCGAGTATCACAAACGCTTCGACCGGCGGTCGCTGTTGGCGCGGCGGCATTACGAGCAAGGCGATTTCGGGGCATTCGCCATGGGCGAAGCGAAGATGATCGAGCCGTACTTCTACCGCGATTCGAATTTCCAGAATTGGTTTACGGTCGACCAAACTGATCCCTTCGTGTACGTGGGCTGCCACTATGTGGACCTTGTCTGCTTCATTACGGGGTTGCGCCCGATCGCGGTGTCGGTGAACGGCGTGCGCGGCACGTTCCCGAACGGCAAGGAAGGGTTCATGTGGGCCAACGGCCGCGTCATATTCGAGAACGGCGCCATTCTGTCGGTCACCGACGGCCTCGGATACCCGGACGAAGGTGCGGGTTCAAACGAGCAATGCCTGACCATGTTCTGCGAAGGCGACGGCAAATCGGGCCTGATCAAGCATAACGACCAGTTCCGAGGCGTGAGCCACAGTTATCTTACCGGCGCCGGGTGCGCGGGCTCGACGTTCAACTACATCAACCCGGACTTCTTCCGGTTGGTGCCATGGACGGGCGCGGGCCTCAAACCGGTGGGCTACGGGTGCGAATCCGTGGAAGCCATCACGGGCACCATCCACCGTATCGGGTGCGAGACGGACGGGATGAACGAGGCGGACGCACTGGGGCGCCGGCAGGCCATCATCGATGAGATGGATGAGATGGGCTTGGTGGCGACGCCGAAGAATTCGAGTTACAACGAGTTGGTGACCGAAGCGGCCCGTATGTCGATTCTGAGCGGCGGCGATGTGGTGAACATCGTGTACGACGGGGACATGCCGCATGTGAAGCCAAAGAACGCGTAACGATCCTGGAATTGGGCGCTGTACCAAGCGAGCGAGTCCGCGAGCGAGGCGGGCTGTCCCAGGAATTGGGGACTGTACCAAGCGAGCGAGTCCGCTAGCGAGACGGGACTGTCCCCAATTCCGGAACCGGGAGACGAAGGTATGCGACTGGTTGCGGTGGCGGTGATGGCCTGTGTTGCCCTGACCATGGGGCGGCAGGCCTCGGCAGGACTCCAAGACTACGTGGATCGCCCGGATCCCTCCTGCCGCGTCGAGGCCCATTCGACCATCGATGTCGCCGGTGGCACCGCCCACGTGCTTCGCCTCACATCCCAAACATGGAAGGGCATCGTCTGGCAGCATTGGCTCACCGTATTTCGTCCGGACGAGGTGCGCCATCCCGATAAGGCGATTCTGCTGATCACCGGCGGGTCGAACGGCGCCAACGGACCGAACTTCGGTTCCTCGGAGGCGATGGTGATCGCAGGGGCGGCCGCACGCACGGGCACGCTCGCGGTGGTCCTCGAGCAAGTGCCGAACCAACCGCTTTTCGGCGGGCTGTCCGAAGATGGCATCATCTCGTACACCTTTGAGAAGTATCTCGACACGGGGGACCCGGATTGGCCGTTGCTCCTGCCCATGACCAAGAGCGTCGTGCGGGCGATGGACGCGGTCCAGGACTTCTCGCGAAGGGAGTTGGGTCACGAGGTGACCGGATTCTTCACCCTGGGCGGATCGAAACGGGGGTGGACCACGTGGTTATCGGCCGTGGCCGACGACCGGGTGTTCGGCATCGCGCCGGTGGTGATTGACACGCTGAACCTCGGCGAGCAAATGGCGCACCAGTTCCGGTCTTACGGCGCTTATAGCGACCAGATCGCAGACTACACGAACCGAGGCATCCAGGAACGGATGCAGACGGTGGGAGGGCAACGCCTGCTGTCCATTGTCGATCCCTATTCCTACCGTGAGGACCTGAGCCTGCCGAAGATGGTGTGCGTGGGGACGAATGACCCTTATTGGACGGTAGACTCGGCAAACCTCTACTTTCCCGGCCTTAAGGCGCCCAAGCACCTGCGCTATTCACCGAACACGGGCCACGATATCGACACGCGCGGCGTTGGCTGTATCGTGGCGTTGTACGTGTCGCTGGTCGAGGGAAAGCCTCTGCCCGGATACGGCTGGAACCAGACACACGGCGCGCTGAGCGTCAACTGGACGCACGACCGGGTGTTGCCGCTGCTGTGGCAGGCCACGTCGGCCACGCGGGATTTTCGCGAGGCGAATTGGGAAAAGACCGAGTTGCCGGCCACGGACGGGCGGTGTACGGTGCGCATGGAAGCGCCAGGCTCGGGTTGGATGGCCTACTACGTCGAACTGCTCCACGAGTGGGAAGGCATCGAGTACGGCGTATGCACCCAGATGACCGTGTTGCCTGCGTCGTATCCGGTGGCCACCAGCGAATAGCATTCCGCGCGAACCCTACCCTCTACGTCATCCTGAGCGAAGCGAAGGATCTCGTTCTCCCCGAAACGCCACTCCCAGGCCCAACACGAACTGCTACCGCCGAAGAATCCCGCCGCGCCCCTGGGTCAACTGAATCCCTTGCAGGTTCATTTTCAGCTCTTCGGGGTTGTCCGACGCCCACATCGCCTCTTCCTCGCTCACGAGCCGTGACTTGATCAGCTTCGTCAGGCTCATGTTGAACGACTGCATGCCGTCGTCGCCGCCTCCCGCGATGACATTCGGAATCTGCTTGACGGTATTCTCGCGGATGAGTTGGGCGATGGCCGGATTGTTAAACATCACTTCGACGGCAGGCACGCGGCCTTTCCCATCGGTGCTCTGCAACAAGCGTTGGCACACGCACGCACGAAGTTGCAGGGCCAACTGCGACCGGACCTGGTCGTGCTGGTTCACCGGGAACAGATCGACGATGCGGTCGATGGTCATCATAGCGTTGTTCGTGTGGAGCGTGCTGAACACCAGGTGCCCCGTTTCCGCCGCCGAGATGGCCGCCTGGAACGTTTCGGCGTCGCGCATCTCGCCAATGAGAATCACATCGGGGTCTTCGCGCATGGCGGCACGCAGGGCCGTGGAGAAATCCAATGTGTCGATGGAAATCTCGCGTTGACTGATGATGCTCTTCTTGTTCGTGTGGAGGTATTCGATAGGATCCTCGAGCGTCACGACATGGCATCGCCGCCGCTGATTGATGAGGTCGATGACCGACGCCAGCGTCGTCGACTTCCCGCTTCCCGTGGTCCCCGTGACAAGCACGAGGCCGCGCGGCATCCGCGCGACAAGGTCGAGACTGTCCGGCAGGTTCAACTCGTTGAAATCGAGGATTTTGCCCTTCACGTGACGGAGCACGATGCCCACCGAACCGCGCTGCCGCATCGTGTTCACGCGGAACCGGCCCAACCCGGCCAAGCCGAGAGCCTGGTCGGCATCGCCCGTCTCGGCGAAGCGCTCTCTCTGCTTGGGCGTCATAATCTCTTCCAGGAAACTTTCGGTATCCTGAGGGGTGAGAGGCGGTGCGTCCGAGATGAACCGGATGATGCCGTCGATGCGCACGGCGGGCGGGCTCCCGACCGTAAGGTGGATGTCCGAAGCGCCGTTCTTGACCGCGTACGCGAGAATCTTCTGCAGTTTCACCGTCATAACTCCTTGTAGACCCCAACTAACCGCAAGAATCGAGTATAGCAGAGGGGGAGGGGCGCGGCAATTTGCAGGGCGCATCCTCAATCGCCGGATAGGATTGAGCGAAACAGAGGGACTGACTCGAGCGGAGTCCGCCGTAGGCGGGCGTAGACGTGGCTGTGGAGCTGTTGAAAAAGTCATATGCCCGCGAAGACAGGAGCGAAAACGCCGGGACTGACCCCAGCGAGCGTA
>JAAEQP010000228.1 GCA_024231375.1 bacterium
ACCAGGTCGTTGAACTGCTCCTCCGTTCCGGGGGATTCCACACACACCCGGAGAATGTGATTGCTCAAGTCAAAGGCTTCACACGGGACCCATGCTGGAAACCGCACCTGAAAGGGCACTGGCTTGAGGATCTGCCGCAGCCTGGAAATGCGGTCAAGGCGCGGCGTCACCCACGTCGCGTACCGGTCGAAGTCTACCGGCCCGTCCAGTACGAATGTCACCGCGACTTGTGGGGTCACCGTCACACAATTCAGGTTTGTGAAGACCGCGTCGAGCCTCGACAGTCGCTCAAATCGTCCCATGCAGCTTGACTCCTCATGGTGGGTGGAACGCGCCCCACGCGGCACATGATGTGCCTCGCGCTCCGTCCTCAATTCAGGGTGAAGGCGCATTCGCCGGACTTGCCTGAGGCCAGCTCGGTCGCGCGGATGGTCCATCTCCCCGTCAAGTCGTTTGGCGCCAGGTCGAGGTCAACGCTGAGCGTGCCGTCCTTCGCGCCGTAGTATCCGCTGTATTCGGCCGGCCGGTCTTGCGGATCGAGGATCTCCAACTGCACAGGGACGACCGCCGCAAGCGGTTTCCCAGCATCGTCGAGCACGACAATGTCCAGGCGCACGTGGTCGTC
>JAAEQP010000229.1 GCA_024231375.1 bacterium
GTGTTCGTGGTTCGTGTTGACGCCCATCGGAAAAGACCCGCGGTTCCTGCAGCCGATCTCGGTGAGTTGCGACACGTCGCTGTTGAAATGGGGCCAGCCCGACCAGCGCAAGGACCTCCTGGACCGGATGGGCGTGGACTATGCCAAGACACCGGCGGAAGACTTCTGCACGGGTATCGTGACGTTCAAGAATCCGGAGACGGGTATGCTGTCCAAAGGGCAGTTCACGAACTCCTGGATGTACGATAAGCAGGGGTTGCGGTTGATGATGGACGGACTCGGCGCGGGGTACGCGTTCGAAGTGAACTCGTTGAAGTCGCCGCTGGAGATCTTCATCGGCGATGCGGCGGCGGAAGCCGTGGCCGATGCGGAAACGGCGCTGGAGAAGTCGACGGCGTCGCGCGGGCTATTGACGGTGATGCCGAACGAGGCGGATTTGTATGGGTATGTGGACGAGATTGAGGATGCGGTGGCCTGCTTCAGCGCGGGCAAGGACGGGTATCTGGATTGGGAGTACGGGTTGGAGGTGACGAAGCTATGCCAGGCCGCGTATATGGCGGGTGAGCGCCGGTGCACCATCGACCTGACGGACCCGGCCATCCAGAAGGAATTGGAGTCGTACACCTCGCTCATCGCGCAGGGCAAGGGCGCGGAGGTGTTGTTCTAGGCGGGATTCGGAAGATGAGGAAGAAGCGAGGGGCCGGCCTGGATGGGTCGGTCCCTCTTTGTGTTTGGTGGGGGTTGTGTGGGAGCAAGACGGTCGGCAGATACGCCGACCCTACCGGGGATGGGGCGAGGGCAGGGCTCGTGGAGCGCGCTCTGGACGAAGTGGACAGGATGGACGCGGGGAAGACGGCCGGCAGATACGCCGACCCTACCGGGGACGGGGGCGAGGGCAGCGGGTTCTGGCGGCGGCCTTGATCGGATCTTGGGGCGGGGGCCATAGTGTCGGTGGGGCAGAAACGGCGCCAAGCGTGCAGAGGAGTCTTGTATGGGGGCGAAAGACCGAACCGCGCTGCGAATCGCAGGTCGGGGCTGTGCCGTCTGTATTGCGTTGTGCTTGCTTCTGCTGGTCATCGCGCCTCACTTCGCAGCCGAGAACCTCTCTCGCAACAGCGCCTTATGTCTGAACAACCTCATGCAGATCGGGATCGCCTTGGCGATGTACTCATGGGAAAGCGAGGGCGAGTACTACCCCAGGTTATCGTCCAAGCCGGGGAAACTCATGTTTGAGCCGGACGGGGTCTACCCCGAACACCTAACGGATGCCTGTGCTCTGAGTTGCCCTCTGGCAGGCTTGGATGACTCGCTTCCGCCGAATGTGATGATTGACGACCAGAGCTACTTCTACCTGGGCTACGTGATCACGTGCGACGAAGAAATGGAGGCCTTCGCGGATGCCTATGAGAAGCGGCTTCTGAAAGGACGGCCTTTCGACGATGACCTCCCAGCGCCAGAAGGCATCGGGTCGGCGGGCAGCGATGCGTTCTACCAGCTCCGGGAAGGCGTCCTGAGGACTCTCTACGAGGCTACAGGCGAACGCCTGCCAACCAACAATATGGCTCAGAGCCCTATCCCTCTCATGGTCGAACGGCGCGGCCACCACGGCATGGGGTCGAGTGTGCTGTACATGGATGGCCATGTCGAACAAGTCCCCTTTGGCACGTGGCCCGTGACGGAACGGACGATGGCGGCGCTGGAGCGGATGGACGCGTTGGGGGAGGCACGATGAGTGAACGCAGGCGGGCGGCATAGAGTCCGTGGGGCGACGGGGCACTAGGTGTCCGGAGGAATCTCGTATGGGGGCGAAAGACCGAACCGCGTTGCGAATCGCAGGTCTGGGGTGCGCCGTTGCCATTGTGCTGTGCTTGTTGTTGGTCGTTGCGCCAATGTTAGCGATGATGAACCATGGCCATCATTGCCCGAACAATCTGAAGCAGCTCGGACTCGTGGTCAGAATGTACGCGAACTACGACCCAAACGGGCTGTACCCGCTGTTGTCCCCTCTTCCGGGGAAACTCATGTTCGATCCGGACGGTGTCTATCCGGACTACCTGACGGACACGTATGCCTTGGGCGATCCGCCGACGGGCAGCCACGACACGCTTCCTCTGAACGACCGCATCGACGACTATACCTATCTCTACCTGGGGTACGCGTTGACGTGCGACGACGAGATCGAGGCTTTCGCGGAGGTCTACGAGACGCGTCTGGCGGAGGACCTGCCGTTCGATAGGGACTTGCCCGCACCCGAGGGGAAGGGGTCCGGGGGCGGGGATGTATTCCTTCGGCTGCGGAATGACATTGAACTCCCGTCCGACCCCGAGGCGTCGGATGCAGACGCAAACCCGGACGACGCAGGACTACGGCACGTCCCCATCATGATCGGGCGGCGCGGGCTGGAAGGGGCTTCCAAGGTGAGGGTGCTATATCACGATGGCCACGTGGCCCACGTCCCCCTCGGCACGTGGCCGATCACGGATCGCACCATGCGGGCGCTGGAGCGGATGGACGCGTTGGGGGAGGCACCATGAGTGAACCGCGCTCTCCAGACGGCGCCAGACGTTCCGTCGGCCTCGCGGTCACGAGCGTGGCGCTGAGCGTGGCGGCGTACTGTGGATTGACGCTCTTGACGGCGATTCCAGGCATTATCATGGGCCACATGGCGGTGCGCTGGGCCAGGGAGGAGCCGGAGAACTATGGCGGGCGGGCGATCGCCTGGGCGGGCATTTTCCTGGGCTATCTGAATGTGCTGCTAATCTGCGTGGCCGTGGGGTTTCTGGTGTACCAGGCGGTGACCGCGCCGGTGCGCGGCCCTGGCGTCCCGAGGGCGAGTTGTCAGAATAACCTGATGCAGCTGGGGATTGTCATGAAGATGTACGTCAACGAAAGCAAGGGACAGGTCTTCCCGCTGTTGTCATCCGCACCGGGCAAGCTGATGTTCGAAACCAAGGTCTACCCCGAATACCTGACGGATCCGA
>JAAEQP010000230.1 GCA_024231375.1 bacterium
CGCCCCAAGATTGCGTCAGCGGGTCGTAAGCGCGGCAGAAGATATCCCGATCCCGCGACACACCCCGCATGGAACGCCACTTGTAGTACGTCACCGCCAACGAACCGTCCGGGCCGGCCGCGATACGCGGACGCATCGCATCCTCCGTCGAGCGCGTCAGCCGTGCAGTGGCCGGTGGACGTTCCGGCCCCTTGTTCCACGCATGGATGTCGTAGGCCTCACCCTGTTTGCCGCACCACACGACCCACAGCGTTCCCTTCGAGTCGAAAACGCAGTCGGGCGCATAGCAATCCCCGCCCAAGGGCGTGATGCGTTCGTCGCTGACCTCGTCGGTTTCCTCGACGGTGCGCACGTAGATCGCGTTGGAGCCGTCCCGGTTGGAGTAGTAGACGATGCGTGGATTCCCTTCAACGTCCACCGCAACACGCGGCGACCGATCCCTGTGCGCCTCTCGGGCCTTCACGACAGACTTCGGATAGCAGATGCCGTCCTTCAGTACCGCCTCGTCGCCCGGCGCCGCCTGCTCGGGCAGCAGTTCATTGAGACACTTGCGCAGCGCCGTGAGCTTCCGATCATCCGGCGGCCCGTGAAACCGAATAATGCCGTCCGGATCGATGACCACGAATTTCGGCCACCCCTGACTCTGATACGCCCGCATCATGCTGTAGTC
>JAAEQP010000231.1 GCA_024231375.1 bacterium
ATGGATTGCCGCCCGGCCCGAGGCGTTCGCGCGGTTCAACCACCCCGGCGACTATGACGAGTTCCACCTCGAACACCTCCATTTCTTTCCGTTCCTGCGGGCGGCGCCGCAGATCGTGGGCGTGGAACTGTTCAACAAAGACCGGAGCTTCGACTCGTACTTCTACGCGGGCGGTTGGTTCGGCCCGCTCTGTCACTGGGACGTGGGCAATGGGTGCGGATGGTATCTCGGTGCGCTGGGCGGCCAGGACAACCACCAGAAGGACTGGGGCACGCGCAACGAATCCCGCACGGCGGTGCTGGCGGAGGCGTTGACGCGGGAGGCCATCACCGACGCCTATCTGTCTCGGCGTTTCTACGCCACCGAAGACAAGGACCTGCATCTCGAGTTCCGGTGCCAGGGCTATCCCATGGGCGCGCGAGTGGAGGGGGTGACGCGCGAATTCGAGGTAACGGCGTGGGACGGCAGCGGCGACGCGTTTCAGGAGGTGCGGCTCTACCGCAACGGGACGCCCCTCTATGCCGTGCCGGTCGAAGGTAGTTCTATCGCTGTGACCTGCTCAGACTTCGCGGAAACCGGAAGCGATTACTACTACGTCGTTGTCACCCAAACCGACGACAACGACGGGAATGGGCGTTGCGACGAGGCAATCTCGTCGCCGATCTGGATTGCCTATTGACGCCTCCGAGCGCGGCGCGTACACTGCCGTCGTATGAATGGGGATACGCTGATACTGCTGCCTGCCTTCAACGAGGCGGACCACATCGCTTCCGTTATTGCTTCCGTGAAGGAAGTGGCGGGGGACGTGGACCTTGTGGTCGTTGACGACGGTTCCGCCGACGATACTATTGGGGAGGCTCGGCGGGCCGGCGCGACGGTGCTCCGACTTCCGATCAACATGGGGTACGGCGTCGCGTTGCAGACGGGGTACAAGTATGCGGCGCGGTGTGGCTACGACTACCTCGTGCAGATGGACGCGGACGGGCAGCATGACCCGACCGGCATCGCGACGGTGCTCGAACGCGTGCAGTCCGGGCGGTGCGACGTCTGCATCGGATCGCGCTTTCTCGAGGGGGACACGTATCGGATTCCCTGGGCACGGCGGGCTGGGATGATCCTGTTCCGCCGGGTGGCATCGATGCTCCTGGGTTCGACGATTACGGACCCCACGAGTGGGTTTCAGGCCATG
>JAAEQP010000232.1 GCA_024231375.1 bacterium
CCCCGCCGTCAACAAGGTCGTCTGGTTCGACCACCACAATGGCTACCTCATGTGGGACACGCACTCTGTGTCGTTGCCGAGCTTGGGGATGCCGTCTTTCAGGTGCCCGACGAGTGGAACAAGCACATGGCCTTACAACTACAACATCTACATCATCTCCGATGGCGTGAGCCAGGTCAACGTTGGCAGCAACACTGCTTGCCTTACGAACCGCCTGTTCAAGTTCGACTGGTCGACCAACACTGTCACTGGGCATGCGCCGACAGCCGCGTTCACGCCATCGAACTGGTGGACGACCGAGCAAGACTGCTTCAATCACCAGCTGTTCACCGTGAAGGGCCGCGTCATGTACTACTCCGCCGCCAACACGTTCAAGCTTGGCGGTCCCGTGCACGATCCGTCTGGCCAGTCGACCGACGTGACGCTGTCAGAGGATGTGGCGCCATCGCAGCCTGGGCTCGACTTCTTCGGCCGCGTGGACGACGACGGCGCGCTGTGGTTTGCTGACCGAGGGTGCGTTCGTGCTGCGTTTGTCTATCACCTTCTTGCTTGATGTTGACGACCCACTTCCGCCCAACAGACACGATAACGGCGGGTTCTTCGGCTGCCTGGAGAATGCCGCTGTTGGAGCCCGTCGGACGTCCATCTACCTGACGACGTACCTGAATGCAGGTCGGCGGACCAACTGCACTGCGTGCGCGCCGGGCACGTACGCCAACGCGACAGGGACCGCCGCGTGCCCTGAGTGCGCGGCCGGGCAGTGGCAGAGCGGGACTGGAGAGTCCTTCTGCGAGGCGTGCCCTGTGAGGACCATGGCGAGCGACACTGGGACAGCTGTGTGCGATCCGTGCCCAATGAACACGTATGGCACTTCCACTGGACTGGCGAATTGCTGGGAGTGCCCCGTGGGCCAGTTCACGAGCGTGTCGGGCCAGACGGCGTGCATCGACTGCCCGCCGGGGACGTGGCACGAGGCAGACGGCGTTCGCGGCTGCCATCTGTGCGCAACGGGCACGTTCGCCTCCGGCACTGGTGAGTCGGCGTGTGAGACGTGCCCCGCCGGGACCTATGCGGCCGGGACCGAGGGGTCTGCGTACCGGTCGTGCGAGGAGTACTACAACGCGGGGTACACGACAGTCGACGGGCTGTACAGGTTTGGCTGCGCTGTTGTGTTCTTTGCTTTGAGATGCCTCTCTTCACACTGGGCCAACATGATC
>JAAEQP010000233.1 GCA_024231375.1 bacterium
GACTGACCCCAGCGAGCGTAGCGAGACGGGTCTGTCCCTGGCTTCTTTCGCGGGCTTCGTGGGTGGTTCGCCCTTTTTCAACAGCCCGCGTTCCGGCGGTGTCAGAATGGTATACTCAGGCGGTGGACGTACGAAGACGGGGCGTTTTCAATGGCAGATGACAAGGGATTCGGCGTGGCCAAGATCGTAACGTGTCCCAGGTGCGAGCAGCAATCGCTGGGTAGGAATCAGGTCGTATGTGACAACTGCGAGGACAAGGAATACGAGGACTACAGCAAGGTCTTGAACACCTTGGAGCAGTATCCCGAAGCCACCGCGACGGAGGCGGCCGAACTCGCCGAGGTCGAGATCGAGTGCGTGCTCCGCATGGTCGACCGGGGCCGGGTAGTCAATTCCAAGGATCTCAAAGCACCGGTCTGCGGCAAATGCGGAAAACCGGCCATCAACCATAAGAAGCGCATTTGCTCGGAATGCCTCCACAAACTCGAGAGCGACTTGCGCGGGCACGTCAAGGAGTTGCAGGAGCATCTGCAAGGCAAACGCATGTTCGACGTCCACGACGCCGTGGCTCAGCGCAAGCAGCGCACCCGGCGCTCGCGCAAGAGCGATTCGTGAGCGCCCACCTCCTGTAGCGTCTTGAATCCCGAAGCCCGCCGCGCCACAATGGTTCCAGGCGGACATCCGGGGGTCCGCCCTTCCGATTCTCACTGGCCCCTCGACACTGCACGTGTAGGAGACTTCACCATGTATACCGAACCCATTCGTATCGGCACACTTGTGTCCGGATCGACCCACGGCGCCGATTACATCCGCCAGATTCTGCCCCACGGATTCGAGTCTTTTGAGGTCAACTTCTGGGAGACCGTCGGCGACACGGACCTGTCGAAGCTGGCCAACGAAATCGCGGAGGTGCTGGAAGGCAGCGACGCCGTGGTGAGTTGCGTCGGTGTGTACGGCAACCCCTTGGGTACGAGGCCGCAGGACGAGGTCACGCGCGAAGGCTGGCGCGCGCTCATCGATGCGGCCCACCTGTTCGGATGCGACCTGGTCACCGGGTTCGCGGGTCGTGTGGTGGACGAACCGATCGATGCCAGCATGCCGCGATTCAAGGAGGTCTTCGGCGAGCTGGGCAAACGCGCCGCTGACAAGGGCGTGCGCCTGGCCTTCGAGAACTGCAACATGGGAGGCAACTGGAAACGCGGCGAATGGAACATTGCCCACGACCCGTTGGCGTGGGAGATGATGTTCGACACCGTTCCGAGCGACAACCTCGGACTGGAGTGGGAGCCCTGCCATCAAATGGTGAACCTCATCGATCCGATGGCACAACTGCGAAAATGGGTGAAGAAGATCTTCCATCTGCACGGAAAGGACGCCACGATCATGTGGGACGTCATCCGTGAGCAAGGCATCAACGGCCCCGATCCCTTTGCGTTCCATCGCACGCCGGGATTCGGCGACAGCAATTGGACCGATATCATCTCGGAACTCCGCAGGGGCGGGTTCGTGGGCGCTATCGATATCGAAGGGTGGCACGACCCGGTCTACAAGGACGACCTGGAGATGACGGGCCAGGTGCATGGGCTGAACTATCTGAAGCAGTGCCGGACCGCGTACGTGTCCAACCCTGAGTAGACCGGGTCGCGGGAAATGCCTTGAAGGAGGGCCTATGGGGGACAGCGAGTTTCTAGTCGGTTTCGGCGAAGCGGATATTACGCCGACCAAGCCTGTATTCCTGAAAGGCTACTATCACGAGCGCCTGAGCACGAGCGTGCATGACCCCTTGGGCGCGCGCGCCATGGCGGTGTCCAATGGGCAGAAGCAGGTGGTGCTGTGCGTTGCCGATCTGGTCTACTTCATCGAACCTGTGGTCCGCGAGACGCGGCGGCTTGTGGAGCAAGAATGCGGTCTGCCATCGGACCACCTGCTCCTGTCCTGCAACCATACGCACACCGGTCCCGACCTCGAACAGGAGACCGAGTACGCAGAAGCGCTTCCACGGCTGCTCGCGACGGCCGTTCGAAACGCGGTCGACACCCTGGCGCCGGCCGCGCTGCGTGTTGCCCATGGCGAGGAAACCTCGCAGGCCTTCGTACGCCGATACCGTATGAAGGACGGATCGGTCCGCACAAACCCGGGGATTCTCAACCCCGACGTCGACGGCCCGCTCGGGACGCCCGACTATGCGCTCACCGTCCTCATGGCCGCCAACAACGCCGACGTCGGCGGGCTGATTCACTACGGTCTGCACTGCGACACGGTTGGCGGCACGGAGATCTCGGCCGATTGGCCCTACTACGTGCGGGAACAGATCCGCGAAGCCCTCGGGCCCGACCTGGCCGTGTTGACGCCTATCGGGACCGCAGGCGACGTCAATCATTGGAACGTGTTCGCGGAAGTGCCCGCGCGCGGGTTCGCGTTGACGGAACAGATCGGCCGTACGCTTGGCGGGGCTGCTCTCGACGCGTTGAAGGACACCGTGCCCGTGGCCGAAGGTCCGGTGAAGGGTCAACGCGTATCCGTGGAGGTCGACCTGCGGCATCCGTCGCCCGAAGAACTTTCGGAAGCGCAGCGCGTGTGGGATCAACCGGCGCCGACCGATGCGGATTTCACCATGGACCGTGTGGAAGCATTGCGCCGCATTCGGGTGTCCGAGATCGGACCGGCCACTACACTTGAGATCACCGTTCTCACCTTTGGCGACGTGGCGCTCGTGGGAATGCCGTGTGAGCTGTTTACCGAACTTGGCCGGCGCATCAAGGACGCATCGCCCTTCGCCCACACGTTTGTGGTCACGCTGGCTGACGGCACGCTTGGATATGTCGGCACCCGAGAGGCTTTGGAAGAGGGTGGGTACGAGATGACGTCCACGCTCCTTGCGTCCGGCATGGGCGAACGCATGGCCGACGCCGCCATCGGCTTGTTGCGGAAAATCCGAGGCTAGAGGGTCCAGGCGATGTCCAAACCCAACATCCTGTTTCTTTTTACCGACGATCAGCGATTCGATACCATTCACGCCTTGGGCAATGAACGGATCGTGACGCCCAACATGGACGCACTGGTTCGGAACGGGGTCACCTTCTCTAACGCACATATCATGGGCGGCACGTCGGGCGCGGTCTGCATGCCGAGCCGCGCCATGCTGATGACAGGACGGACGCTGTTCCACCTCCAGGGCCAGGGAGATAACATCCCCGAAGAGCACACCATGCTCCCGGAAGCCCTTCGCCGGGCGGGGTACACGACCTTCAGCACCGGGAAGTGGCACAACGGTCCTTCCGCCTTCGCACGAGGTTTCGGCTGCGGCGACCGCATCTTCTTCGGCGGCATGAGCGATCACTACAAGGTGCCGTTGAACCATTTCGACCCGGACGGCGCATATCCCGAGGACGACATATACTACGAAGACAAGAAGCACTCCAGCGACCTGTTTAGCGATTCGGCGATCGATTTCCTGCGCGGCCACGACCCCGCCTCGCCGTTCTTCGCCTACGTGTCGTTCACGGCGCCCCACGATCCTCGCGATACCCACGAACGGTTCCATGCCATGTACGACTCAGATACCATTCTGTTGCCGGAGAGCTTCATGCCTGAGCACCCGTTCGACAATGGCGAGATGACGATCCGCGACGAGGAACTCGCCCCGTGGCCGCGGACACCTGACGTGGTCCGCCAAAATATCGCCGAATACTACGCCATGATCACGCACATCGACGACCGAATCGGCGCGATACTGGGCGCGCTGGAGGAGCGGGGTCTGGCGGACAACACCATCATCGTCTTCGCCGGAGATAACGGCCTCGCAGTCGGCCGCCACGGGCTCATGGGCAAGCAGAACCTCTACGACCACAGCGTGCGCGTGCCCCTCGTGATCGGCGGTCCCGGAATTCCGAAGGATGAGCGGCGCGATGCGTTCTGCTATCTGCTCGACATTTTTCCTACCCTTTGCGATCTGACGGACACACCGATTCCGGAGTCCGTGGAAGGACGAAGCCTTGCGCCGTGCCTCGAAGATTCGGGACGCTCTGTGCGTAACTCACTCTATCTGGCATACACGTCCATCCATCGGGGCGTCAGAGATGACCATCACAAACTGATCGAGTACGTGGTGAACGGGTCACGCACCACCCAACTGTTCGATCTGGAATCCGACCCCTTCGAGCTTCACAATCTTGCCGAGCGAAACGAGTGCGCTGACGATCTTACGCGGCTTCGGAAGGAGTTGGTGCGTTGGCGCGACGACCTGGATGACCATCAGCCGGGCATGGGGCAAGCGTTCTGGGACGGGTGTGAATCCTGGTAGCCTATGAGGGGTCTGGCAAGGGAACGTCTTGCCACCCGGCCATGCCGAATCGCAAATCGCGCTCGACGAATTCCCAGATGACGAGCTTCTTGCCCTTCAGCAATTCTGGCTTGCGGTAGAGCTGCTGCCGCACCAGAGTGGACGCGCCACCGTCATTCACAATGGACGCGAGGGGTTTACCGAGCTTCCGCGCCAGATGGGCGATGAATCCCGCGGAGCCGGGCTCGTCCCGCTCATAGATGCGAAGGAAGCTGTCGCCCAGGATTAGGACGTCCGAGTCTGGGTCGTCGGTGTAGGGTTCATCGGTCTCCGCGCACATCACGCGCTCGCATGTCACTTTCTCAGGTTCGAGCATGCGTTCCATGGGGGGCGATTTCGCCATGACCACCACGTCGCCATACCTCACCAGCGGGACGGACACGGTTTCGTAGGCCCCTTGCCCCTTCGCAACCCATCCCTCATCCAGAATGCGCTGGCCCACGACGTCGGCGGCGAGCGCCATGCCACTTGGCGACCAGTGGCTATCCTGCGCCAGATAATGTGGGGCGTCGGTATCGCATTTCTCGCGATACACATGGGCGAGGTCGATGACGTCAACGCCCGCTTCGCGCAGACGCTCAATGACACCACGGGTGTGGTGATTCACCTGGTCGTCGTCTGCGCTGGCACGCGACGCCAGCATGCCGGGGTACACGGAGGCTTTGCCGGGAGCAGGCACCACAAGCAGGTGAACGCCACGCTCGGACAAGGCGTCACGGTATGCGACGATTGCCTCGACGGGATCGCCTTCCAAACCTTCTTGCCACGGTTCGATGAAGAACCGGGCGCCGGGTTTGTAGAAGAACCAGCCGTCGCGACCGACCAACGCGTTCTCGCCCGCAGACTTCAGTACCGCGAACTGGACCGCCTGCATCCACGGTCGCGCCCACGATCCCAGCCAGGAGGAGTCCTTCATTTCGCGCTCAAAGTCGCGGAGGTTGGCCTCCGTGGGAATCTGCGTGACCAGATCGCACACTTGGGGCCGATCGCCGTGCGCTGCCTCGACGACCGCCTGCACAATCCCCACGCCCGCAATCACGGCCAGGAACGCCGCGACCAGTCCGGCCTGTACGCCCCGTGAAGCCCCAGCGGACGTTGTCATTGATTCACCTGTAGCCGCATACGCTTGCTCCTAGAACTGGAAGTAGAGGAACGGGTTGAACGCCTGCACAAACATGGTCGCCAACGCGAGACCGAACAGCGCCAGCAGCCCTATCACGCGGGGCCATGTCAGCTTCTTCACCCAATCGAATGCCTGAACCCGCTGAAACGCCAGGAACGCACATACGCCCATGGCGAGAAAGTAGCCCTGGGTATAGATCCCGCCCGCCAGCAGTAGCGAACCGTTGTGCGCGCCGGAGAACGAGAACATGGAGGCCAGATAACTCATGGCCGATGCGAGGTCCGGGCATCGGAACAGCACCCACGAAAACAACACCAGCACGAACGTAATGGCGACGCGCACCTGTTTCGGGAGGCGCGAATAGACGCTTTCCTTGCCTCTCCAACGCTCAAAGGCCAGCAGCAACCCGTGGTACGCGCCCCAGAACACAAACACCCAGCTCGCCCCGTGCCACAGCCCGCCGAGCAACATGACGATGGTCAGATTCACATAGGTACGCCGCTCACCATGCCGGTTGCCACCGAGCGGGATGTACAGATAGTCGCGCAGGAAGGTGGAGAGGCTGATGTGCCAGCGCCGCCAGAAATCCGTGATGCTGTCGGCGTGGTAGGGCGCGTCAAAATTGCGCGGGAACTCGAATCCAATCATCCGCCCAAGGCCGATGGCCATGTCCGAGTAGGCTGAAAAATCGAAGTAGATCTGGAATGCATAGGCTATCACGCCGTACCACGCGTCCAGCATGGAGGGCGATTCCGCGACGAACACGGCGTCGGCCACTTGGCCCACAAGGTTGGCAAGCAGAATCTTCTTCGAGAATCCCAAGATGAATAGCGCCACGCCGGACGAGAACTTGTCGAGCGTGTGCGAGCGATCGACGAGCTGATCGGCAACGGTGTTGTATCGCACGATGGGCCCGGCGATGAGTTGGGGAAACAAGGCCACGAAACACGCGAAGTCGAAGAACGACCGGACGGGTGGCGAGTCGCCGCGATAGACGTCAATGGAATAGCTCAGGCTCTGGAAAATGAAGAACGAGATGCCGATGGGCAACACAATCTGGAGAACAGGAAACCCGCCGATGTCGAACAACCCGAGGAGGCGGTTCAGGTTGGTCTCGAAAAACATGAAATACTTAAAGAATCCCAGCAGACTGAGGCTGACGACCACGGAAGCAACAAGGGCGCCTTTGCGGCGCGGGGATCCTCCGGGCGATGCGGCGATGGTGTGGCCGCAGACGTAGTTGACGGCGGTGGCGAACAGCATGAGCAGCACGAACCAGGGCTTCCACCATCCGTAGAACACGTAGCTCGCACAGAGAAGAAAGAAGTTGCGTTTCGCCGTGGTGTGGTTGGGCAGCAGATAGTACGCGAGCAACACGACAGGGAGGAAGTAGAAGATGAAGATGTGCGACGTGAAGACCATGCGGCGTTATCCGGCGGCTCGATTGGTCCACACGGCCCAGTGAATCGGTTCGTCGGTCTTCTCAAAGTACTCGTTGACCATGGCCCCCATGTAATGGTCGTCGATGGGCACCTCCAACGCCATGCGATGGACGTCGCCCACACGGAACCGCTTCACGTTTCCGCCAAGTTGCCCTACCCCTGAATCGCCTTCGGCATCCTTCGCCGCCTGCGCGCGTGTCTTGATGGGGTCGTAGTGACCGACGAAGATCGTCGTCTCGGCGGAGATGTCGCCGCGATGTACGGTCAGAATCTTGTACTTCATGATATGGGCGTAGTGATACATGGGACGGTCGATCAACTCACCCGGAATCTCAATCAGTTCCGCGGTCACTTCCACGCTACCCAGCGACGTCACCTGTGGATCTTCCCCAGTGTCGGGCGTGCCGCCGCACGACGTCATCACCACAACCATGAACAGAAGGGCCAACTGCATCAGTCTCATTCCAAGTACGCTCCCGTCTTGCTAGAAGTCCGGCCTGAAAGGCCGGCTTCTATAAGGCGCGGCCCCAA
>JAAEQP010000234.1 GCA_024231375.1 bacterium
GACTGACCCCAGCGAGCGTAGCGAGACGGGTCTGTCCCTAGCTTCCTTCGCGGCCTTTGTATGCGATTCGAACTCTCTCAACAGCCCCTTCGTCCCTGCTTTCCGCGTCCTCTACAGCGGCCTGATCTTGATATTGCGGAAAGCCACGTAGTGGCTGTGGTCCTGCAATGCAATGAACCCGCGCTTCAGTCGAAGTTTCAGCTTGGGGTGGTCGTCCAAGTTGCGGTCGTGGATCACTTGACCGTTCAGGGTCGCCGTGTAGTGCTGCCCGTCGAGCGTGATGTCCACCACGTTCCATTCCATGGCCGGTTTGCCTGCATTGACCGCCGGCGCCACACACTCGTAGCACGCGCCCGTCATCTTGTCGCCGACTTCCTTGCCGTGGTCGCCCATCATCTGAAACTCGAATCCCAGCCGCGACTGTCTGCCCGCTCGCGGCGCGCGGATGAACATGCCGCTGTTGCCGCCGTCCGAGATCTTCCACTCGATGTGAAGTTGGAAGTTGTCGAACCGGTCGCGGGTGCGGATGATGCCGCCGCCCTTCTTCACCCATTCAAGGCACCCGTCCTTGATCTGCCAGCACGCCTCGTCGCCAGTGATGAGCCAGCCGTTGTACGTCTTCCCATCGAACAAGGCAATCCAACCATCCGCCCGTTCCTGATCGGTCAGGATGGAATTGTCGGGGCTCCAGGCTTGCGACTCCAGCGGATCGGCCATGGCCTTGTCGAGGGCCAAGCGGACCTCATCCTTGTCGGGCAGAATGAAGCTGACGCCGCTGTTGGGGTCAGCGGGCATCGTGCCTACCAACAGCGTGGTCTTCTTCGAATCGTCCGCGACGGCTGTCGGATCGGTCACCACACACAACGGCGCATTGCCCGGAGCGGCTACGGCGCAGTCCGGGGCGCGTTTCAGGAAATCACGCGCCAGCTTCTCCGCGTCCGGTCCGTCAATCCAATAAATCGCCTTCAACTCGCCCTTCAACGCCGCCGCGGCGGCTTTCACCGCGGCCTTCCGGCTCTTGGGATCCGCGGGGACACTGCCCAGCACCCGGCACACGCTGACCATGCGCGCATCCTTGATGGTCTTCAGGTTGGCCTTGAACGTGTCAACGGCTTTCTTCGGGAACTTGGGGCCTTTGCCCTCGAACCCATAGAGGTCGAAGCACACGGCGTTTGCGCCGACTTCACCGGCCCGTGCCATGGCCAAGGCCAAGTCGTCCGGGTTCGCCGAAGGACTCAACAGCTCCGCAAACTGAAAGGCCCGGACCGTGTATTCAGCGGTTCCGCGCAGCAGTTTGCCGTCCTCGACATGGAAGTCTTCCTTGCCAAAGCCCCGTGCGCAGGCGGCGCCCGACACCAGTGTCAGTACCAGCGCGATTCGTGCTGCTTTCGAGAGAATGTGGGTATTCACGGTCAGTCTCCATGTGTAGTGCGGCCCAAGTTGGACCTTTAGCTTACCAGAACGCCCCGAGTTCCGTCGACCGCCCAATGCTGGGGGCCGCGCAGCGTCTCAGAGTCGTGGATCGCAATGCTGACAATCCCGCCGAGATACGGTATCATTGGCGCACTCGCGCGGCGGCTCGGTAACCGCCGCACTGAGATGGGGGCTTCTGCATGCCCGTGCGCATCGCCATCGTCTCCGATCTGCACCTGCCGGATACGCCCGGCAGTCCGCAGCATGCCGTCTGGGAATGGGCCGTATCGGAAGTGGCCGAGGCCAGACCCGACGCCGTCCTCGTTCCCGGCGACATGACGGGGGCCGGTGAAGCGGCTTCCGGGAGCGCGATCCGGCACGCCTTGGACCGCTTGGGCGTGCCATGTTGGCTCACGCCAGGCAATTCGGACCGCCGGTCGCCTTCCGAGTGGCGGCAGGTGGGGTTCTTGCTCTCGGGCGAACCTGAACGGTCCGACGCCCCGATAGACGTGTTGACGATCGATTCGTCCCTCGGCAGGGTCACCCACAGCGAACGTGAGCGAGCCGAAACCTTGGCTGCATCCGCCGGGGAAGGGGCGCGCCTGATCCTGACCCACTATCCGCCGGATCGACTGGCCGGCAACTGCCGCGAATGGTTCCGCACCTTCACCGCACGGCACGGAATCACGTGCATCGTGGCCGGGCACGTTCATGTGGACGAATCCGGCTCGTTCTCGGGCGTGCCTCTGCATGTCGTGCGCGGGCTCGACCCGGACAAGGCCGCCGGGGGACCGCCCGCCGTCACCTTCCTGGAATGCGATGGCGATCGCACCATTCGCCGCGAGGCCACCTTTCCTGATGGCGACGTTGCGGGATGGTCGAACCACGACCGGCGTGGGTTCCTCAACCGATTGGGCATCTCGTGCATGCACGATACGCTGACCGGACTCGACCTGGCGCGGCGCCACGATGCGCCTGTCGTGGAACTGAGGGCCACCGACGTGCTTGATCGCGGGGTGGACCGCGTGACACCGGCGCTCGAAGCGTGGCGGGCCGGTGGCGGCCGTAGGCTATCGGTGCACATGCCCGGTGTGCAGTGGGACGTGCGCGCACAGCGCGCTGAGGGCCTCGAGGCCTTCCGCGACGCGCTGCGCATGGCCCTCGACCTGGAGTGCCAGGCGTTGACGGTTCACGTGCCCGGGGTGCCCGTGGGCTTCATGAAGCAGGGGGGACGCCACTGGATCGGGTTGCTCGATGCATTCGGTACGCTACTCAAACCCGCCCTCGACCGACGGATCCGCGTCGGGATTGAGAATATGCACATGACTCGCGAGGAATCCCACGGACCCGACCGCGGATTCGGGTATCTTCCCGGCGAATGCCTCGCCTGGGTCCAGGCACTCCGCGAGTCCCTCGGTACCGACCGCATCGGCTTCCATCTGGACATCGGCCATGCCCGCAACAACGACCCCTACGCCAAACGAATCGCTCTCGGGCCCTGGTATGCGCGTACCGGCGCCGAGATCGTCGCCTATCACCTGCACCAGGTCGTGGACACGGAGGAAGGCATGGTGAACCACCGGCCCTTCACGACGCCCTTCGGTAAACTCATCTCCCTCAGTTCGCTTCTGTGGGGCTGGTGGACGCGCGCGCTGTCTCACGCGCCCATGTATCTCGAAATGGAGACCCCCCAGCAGGCTATCGACAGCCTGCTCCTCCTCCGCCGCCACGTGGCCGGGCGGGGCTAGAGCCCGGTCCGAGCGCCGCGTCTGTGCCATGCCGTGGGTCCTCGGCTTGATTTCGGTACGGGCGCACGGTATAACCAGCTTCCAACCGAGGCTTGGTCATACCCCATGATTGGAAGGAGGCTCCCATGTTCTACAGCTACCTGATGAATTTCCTCAGCATGTTGGTTTCGCTGCTGTTCTCGCAGCTCGGCGGTCTGTTCGGCGGCGCGC
>JAAEQP010000235.1 GCA_024231375.1 bacterium
GTAACGACGCTTGAGACATCCGGGCTGCTGACGCTCTTGCGAATTTGGACCGGGCTGCCCCCGGAGAAGATACCAGGGACACAGATGCCGGCGTGTTTCGTCGATTACGTCGGCACCGATGAGTTCCCCACCGCCGGGGACGATGAGCTTTTCTGTGCGCTGCGATTCCGGCTGTGGCTGGCAGTCGAGGGCTCCGATGAACCCAAGCGGATCGAATCGGCGATGGCGCTGGCGAACGACATCAAGGATACGTTGATGGTTGACCGCTTCCGGTCGAATCAGGCGGCCTACGGACCCGCGCAGAAACCAACGGAGTTCGGAATGTCCACGGTGTCGCCTAGGTTCAGACACCCGTTCACGGTGCTGGAAATCGAGGGAAGCTGCGGGTTTTACTCAAGCGAAGTTTCGCGATAACCGCAAACACATTGACACGAGGGGATGGCGATGTCTGAGAAAGCCAAACGGAGCGAATGCATCGACCATGCCCACCGCGTGGTTCTCGGCGGGCTAGCCGCCTTTAGCGGTCCATACACGGTGCGCGTGATAACCATCCTCGATGGGGCCATTGTCCAGGGTGAACGCTACGGGCCGAAGATCCCCGCACTCCAAAACCAGAGGCTTGTCGCCTTCGCTCACAAGAGCATCCTCTACATGACCACCGAGGCGCAATGGGACAAGCACACAGATATCCTTCTGGCAGAAACCGATCCTTCCGAGGAGACCGCCAAATGACCAGGCTATTCGAAAACGTCCGGCTCACCGAACTCGGCAAAATCAAGATCGGGGGGTTGGGCGAAGCACGCAAGGCCAAGTCCGGCAACACATACCGGCAGCCCGTCAAGTCCGACCACTTCACCGTCACCACCACGCATCGTGGCCCCGACGTTGGCGGCGCACGCGGAGACCTCGTCGAAGACGTCGACCTGATGGACCAACTCAAGCAGGACGCCGCGCTGGTCAACCACGACGGGAACCTGATTCGGCTTCCCATCTTCCTGCTGTCGAATCGCATAAGTGACATTCTGCAAACGAGTTACGTCTGGTATGGCGGATGGGATGGCGGCTCGTGTGTCGGGGCGCGGGCGCAGGTGGACTTCGACGAACTTGACGACGACGGGGCGCCGACCGTTGACGAGGTAACGTGGTTCTACGACAGGACTAACGGCAAGAAACTCAAGGAACCCATCACCGAACCGTGGGACGACGCGTTTCTGGAACTGACCAACAGCAAGGGCGCACTTCTGTTCAAGGCGCACACGGTATTCAACTGCGTTATCGGCGCACAGCAAGCCCGGTGGGGCGGCATCTACAAGTTCCGGACCACCGGCAAGATCAGCGCGGAACAACTTTACAGCGGCCTTCTGAATCTGTCGGGGCTCACCAACGGGATACTTCGCGGCCTGCCGCTCTGCCTGTTTATCCGGCCGATACGGGTATCGCCCCAAGGCAAGCCCATGACGGTCTACGCCGTCGGTGTCGAGATGCGCGGCCCCGATATGCAGGCGATTCTCGACATGGCCCGTGACGCGGCTAAGCAGATGCTCGAACGCGGCGCGGAGATCCGGCAGATCGAGATTCAGCAGCGGCGAATGCTCGTGGCCCCCGGATTCGAGGGTGGGGATGACGCCTACGAAATCAATCAGGAGTTCAGCCCCGGCACGGTTGATGACTTGCCGAAGGGCGACCCCGAGGACACGGAGTTCTGGGAACAGGAGATGGCCGGGAGCGATGAACCCATTGACGTGACGCCAGAACCGGAACCCGAGCCGGAGCCCGTCGACGCGGACATTCCCGAAAATTCCGACGAAGCACCTCCAACGGGCGAACTTTTCGACGCGGAGGGAACTGCGCCGTGCTCTGTGTGCGGCAAGCCGTTCAGCCTGAACGAGGACAAGTGCCCGCATTGCGGTAACGAGCTTCCATTCTAGGAGACCGACATGAGAACCGATTCGATCTGGCTATGTGCGTTCATCATGGTCGCGTGCGTGGGTCTCGCGGCGTTCTCATTCACGATGCCCATCCGCGTATCGCATTCGGTCGGCACGGGACACGACTGGTTTCTGCCGGTGGCGGTGTTGTGCGCATGTCTCGGCGTTGTATCGGCCGCGGTCGCCGTCTTTGCCGCCGCCTGGGGTGTTCTGGCATTGAAAGACGCCCGGCGGAACCGGGCCATGCAGAAGCCGGGCGCGACTAACCATGTTGACGTTGTAGGATGATTTCGAGCTTAACGGAAACCGAATGACGACACTGGCCGAGAAATCCGAACGCGACCTTGCGCAGTTGCGGGAATACCTCGAACGGAACTGTCCGTGTTGGGATCGTCGTCGGCCGATAGCTCTGATTGCGCGTCACCTGAAGAACATCACGGGTGAGGACTGGAGTTGGGGTAAGGTTCAGCGTCTCGGCCGGGAATTGCGCCGGCAGAAGGGCGTGCAGGTCTGCACTCGCGACATCAATCCGAAGCCGGGTATGTATATCCCGGCGAGTCGGTCTGAGACTGAGGAGTTCGACGTGCAGATCGAGGGGCGGATACAGGGGCTCATCGAAACACAGAACATTCACCGGCAACTGACACGCGAACGATTTCCGCAACACCAGTTGTTCTAGCTCTTTGACATTGAGGCGGTGCGTGACTTACGGAGTCCCATCACGCGCTCAATAGAGGAGCCATAAAGCGCTCCTGCCGTCGCCACCGCCTCAGACATTCGCCCCCGTGCAGCGCGGAAGGACGTGCCTATCGTGTAAGGCCCAATCGGGACAGTGAGCATACCAAC
>JAAEQP010000236.1 GCA_024231375.1 bacterium
GATGTTTCGAGAAGTTCGAATGCAGCCATCCCCAACTCCGTCGGAGTTGAGGCTGCCACCCGTCGTAGGACAATCGCCACGGCGAGGATCCGCTTGCCCCCCTGGGTGAACGCGCAGTCAAGACCCGCGATAAGTTTCGGCGCCTTCGGAAGTCTCGTGAATTGCACGCGCCCGGCCAACTGCGCCTGCACCGCCCGCGCTTCGGCATACGGCAAGTCCCATTCGTGTAGCTGTTGCATGGGCATCACTCTGCACCAATAGCATCCAGTTGCTCGACGACTTCCTTGATCCCGAAGCGTCGGGTGAACTCTGAGGTCGTTCGCCACAAGGCTTTGGACAACTTCTTGGGGATCTTCTGGAGAATCGGCGCAGGAATCATCCGGTAGTGCGCCTCGGCGATGACACCGGCGATGCAGGCCTGGGTATCGGCGTCGCCACCCAGTGAGACGGCGTTGCGCAGCGCGTCTTCGAACGACGTGGAATCGAGGAACGCGATGATCGCTTCGGGCACCGAGCCCTGACACGTCAGGTTAACGCGATAGCCCGGGCGGATCTCGTCAATGGTGCGGGAAAGATCGTAATCGAAGCGATCGGCGATCGCAGCGCGAATGGCTTCTTTGTCCGCGTCATGCCGCGCCATGAAGATCGCCAGCGCCGTCGCCTGGGCTCCGTTGATTCCTTCCGAATGGTTGTGGGTGCACTCGGCTGTCCGCTGCGCCTCGCGTAACACGTCTTCCTCCGACTCGAAAGCGTACGCCACGGGACTGACGCGCATCGCCGAGCCATTGCCAAAGCTATTGTAAGGCTTGATCCCGGGCGAGACCATCCACTTCAGAAAGCGCGGCCCATAGCCCCGCAAAGGATGGCGACGAGCGTAAGACTTGATGACGGGACCATACTCGCGACCGGTCAGAATCGCGTCCGCCACGGCAATCGTCAGCACGGAGTCATCGGTAAAAGTCGAAACCGGCGTGAACAACCGAAAGTCCTTGCGCTTCGTCCGCAGA
>JAAEQP010000237.1 GCA_024231375.1 bacterium
AGTTAATCCCGTGGTCAATGGCCCAATGCACGAGTCGGACGGCATCCTCCTTCGCCACGGGATTGCCGAACGTCATCGTTCCGAGACAGAACGTTGATACGTGGATGTCAGTTTGTGGGATTCGGCGGGATTGCATGGTTGTTCTCCTTTCGCCAGATGACCGGCGCAAGCGATACCTGTGGACGCGACGTCCTCGTCGCGTCTTCTTCGCACGGTTCTGGCGGCAGTACGCTGCTTCTGGGAAAGCGATCTGCCACATCCGTGCACGTGCACGTGCACGAAGAAAGGGGCTGAAGCGCTAGGCACCCCTCAAGGTCTTCAGCGCCTTCCGGACGCGCCCAGCCATGTCGTCGATGATCTCGTCGCCCATCTCGGACCACCACGGGAAACTGATCATGTTGTCGTAGTAGCGGTCCGTCTCGGGAACGTCCGCCTCGCCGAATCCGTGGTTGCGGAACAGCTCACTTCGATAGAGTGGCCAGTATTGCACGATGCACTTGACGCTGTATTCATTGTGCAGGAGCCCGATGAGGTCGTCGCGCGTGTTCCGCTCGCCGTCGATGCGGGCGGCCATGAGGTGATACACATGCTCGCATCCGTCGGGCACCGACGCGAAAACCAGTTCGGGAAAGTCGCTCAATGCGTCCATGAACCGGCGGGCCTGCTCCTGGCGCTGTGCGTTGACGGCGTCGAGACGTTGAATGAGCAACCGTCCCACCGCGCAGTTGGGCTCGCCCATGCAGAAGTTGAACGGCCACTGGCCCGGCATCGGCTCAACCAGGTTGCCCATGGCCGGGAGCCAATACTGCTCCCGCTTCCCTTCGAAGTCCCAGTTGCCCATCCAGCGCAGGCGGCGCGCCTTCGTGCCATTCTCCGGGTCACGAACGGACAGCATGCCGCCTTCGCCCAGCGTGGTGATGTTCTTATGCGTGTGGAAGCTGTAGCATCCGAAGTCGCCAATGGAACCGACACGCCTTCCCTTGTAGCGTGCGCCCGGCGCCTGCGCGCAATCCTCCACGATGAGAAACCCATGCTCGGCGGCCAGCGCCAGAATCGGGTCCATGTCCACCGTGAGCCCGTACAGGTGAACGACCACGACCACCCGCGTCTTCGG
>JAAEQP010000238.1 GCA_024231375.1 bacterium
AGATAGAAGGTCTTTTCGATAATGGCGCCCGGTTTCACGTCTAGGTAGAGGTTGTCCATGGGTACGAAGCCGGGTTGGACCGCCTTCACCACGCTCCGCTTGCCGTTCGACGCGCACGGACCCGAAAGCAAGGTGAACTCGGTTCCGTCGTCACGGGCTATCAGGCCCATGGACCACCACTGGTCCTTCGCGTTCGCGTAGGGCGCCGGTGACGGAAGCGAATGAAGCGCCGCGCCGCGAAAGGCGTCTCCGTCGGGCCATTCGAAGCTCACGAAGGGCATGGGAAACCGGTGCTCTTCATAGACCGCTTCTTCACCCGGCGTGCCCGTGTAGACCGGCACGCGTCCGCTTTTCGCGCCCGAGGGATTGCCGTGGTAGAGAATCGCCGGCATGACCACGCCCGTGCCCGTGCCCGAGGCGAGAAACCGGACGGACAGCGTGCATCGTTCAGCGGTGGCGTCGCCGTGCCATTCGTACCGGCGAATGCATTGGATTGTGTTCCCCACGGGACGATACGAATCGGACAGATGCCACGCGCCCTTGGGGGTCTCCACCGTACCGCGCAGAATGGTCCATTCACCGGACCGTTCCATTTCGGTGGGGGCGCCGTGGGCCCAGTCCGCGGGCCACGAATCGCGCCAGTCCATGGCAATGGACCACAGGCCTTCCGGCGGGGACGTCAGCAGGGGAGCGTCGTCGCCCAGTACGCGGACCTGGTAGGTGTCGCCGTCGCGTTGGACGTCGAGCTGGGGTACTGCCTCGCCGGTAGGAGCGGCCGCGGCGCACATGGTCAGTATTCCTAGGAGCATTGGCGGTTCCTTCCTGTGTCGCGTCTGGTTCGGAACGGCATGATAGCAGCCTCCGCGGGTCAGGTGAAAACGGGGGTGGCAGGTCGGCACCGCAAATGCGGACCTCTTTCACACATGGGAGCATTGCGCCACGAGACTACTCGGTGCACAGAGGCGCGTCGGGGAACCTGCGCCATCGCAAGTGTGCCACCCACAACACCGTTGTGGGTGTCTTGAGAGTGCGGGTTGGCGGACCATTGCGAACCCGGACACCCACAAGCTGCCGCTTGAGGGTGGCACATCTGGTGCGACCAGGAGACCGCAGTGACGCGAATGCCGCATCGCTGGCATTCATGGATCCTTGTCATCGATGTCTGGTATTCTCGGCGCTTCCCAAGTGACTCGCAGCCAAGCGGCCGCAACAGGTCGAAAAGGAGACGTCATGTCGGACGCTGTCCGTTCACAGCCGAAATGGTGGCGCTACCGCATTTTTGCCCTTACATGGCTGGTGTACGCTGGATTCTACCTGTGCCGGAAGAACATGAGCGTGGTCATGCCCATGCTCGTGGAGGAATTCGGGTACACCAACGAACAGCTCGGCTGGATGCTGACCGGGTACGGTTTTATCTACATGCTGGGCCAATTCGGTAACGGCATGTTGTCGGACCGGTTCGGGCCGCGGCTTATCGTAGGCGTGGGCCTCCTCGTGGGTGTGGCGTCCAACGTAGTCATGGGCCTCGGGGCCAGCGCGCTGGTGCTTTTCGGATTGCTTCACATGGCCAACGGGTACGGTCAGTCGACGGGTTGGTCGGGCACCATCAAGAACATGTCGACCTGGTTCCACCGGGGAGAGCGCGGGGTCGCGATGGCCTGGTGGGCCACATGCTATTCCATCGGCGGTGTCATCGCTACGCTGTTCGCGACGTACGTAGCCACTCATGAGACGTTCCTGCCGGAACTGGGTTGGCGCCGCGGGTTCTTCGCCCCGGCCGCTCTCCTGTTCGTGGTAGCCGTCCTCTACATCGTGTTCACGCGCAACAAACCGTCCGATGCAGGGCTCGAAGATTTCCCTGACGAGGCGCCCATGGACGCCGACGCGGACAAGCCAATTGAGGAAGGAAGCACCGCCGACGTGTGGCGCATGGTGCTGAAGTCGCCTGCCCTGTGGATCACGGGCGCCATGTACTTCTTCTTGAAGATGTCGCGGTACGCGTCAGAGACCTTGGTCACGACTTCAGCAGGCAGCGGCGGGCCGGGCGGTGTCCTGTCCCAGTCGAGCGTGAGCAGGTAATCGCGCACGATCTGCTTGTCCAGGTTGGCGGGCACCGG
>JAAEQP010000239.1 GCA_024231375.1 bacterium
CTGATAGCGCAACGCCGTCAGGTCGCCATCATCCGAGAAATAGAAGACCTCCTTGCGCGGACTTGCGACGCCCTGCGGGTCCTTCAGGTGAGCCGTCAGGTCGTAGCCGTCCAGATGGACCTTATAGTTGCGTCCAAGGGCATTTGAGGCGTAACCATCGAGCAGGTCAGTTTTGATATCTGCCTTTCCGGCGGCGGCCACGAAGGTCGGCAGCCAGTCCATGTGGTGCACGATTCCGTTCGAGACCGAACCGGGCTTGACCACGCCGGGCCAGCGGACCGCGCAGGGCACGCGCCAACCGCCTTCCCAGTTCGTGTTCTTCTCGCCGCGGAAGGGCGTCATGGCCGCGTCCGGCCAGGTATTCATGTGCGGACCGTTGTCCGTCGAGTAATGGACAATGGTGTTGTCGGCGATACCGAGTTCGTCCAGCTTGTCGAGGAACATGCCGATGTGCATGTCGTGCTCGAGCATCCCGACGGTGTACTCATCCGCATTCGGGTACTTCGCTTTGAACTGCTTCATGCGTGCGTCGCTGACGTGGGTGCGGAAGTGCATGCGCGTGCCGCTCCACCAAACAAAGAACGGCTTGCCCGCTTTGTGCGCGCGTTCGATGAAATCCATCGCGGCCGCCGCCGTGTCGTCGTCGCACGTTTCCATCCGTTTCTTGGTCAGCGGGCCGGTGTCCTCGATCTTGCCATCGGCGCTCGACTTGATCACCCCGCGCGGACCGAATTTCTTGTGGAACTCAGGGTCCTTGGGGTAGTCCTCGTTCTCCGGTTCTTCCTCGGCGTTCAGGTGGTAGAGGTTGCCGTAGAACTCGTCAAAGCCATGGTTCGTGGGCAGGTGC
>JAAEQP010000240.1 GCA_024231375.1 bacterium
GTAGATCTCGCCGCGCCACGTGAGCTTTCCATCATCCGTGGCGAAGAGGAACCGGACGTCATGCTGGTACCCGGCCTGGGCGTGCATGAGGTCGCCAAAACAGCCTTCCCTGACCATGCGAAGCAGGGTGAGCACGTTCTTGAAGTAGCACACATTCTCCAACATCATGCAGGGCTTGCCCGTCTCTTCAGAGGTGTTGACGAGTTCCCAGCATTGCTCGACAGTGATCGCAGCAGGCACTTCCGTGGCGGCGCACTTCCCGGCACGCATGGCGGCTACCATGACGGGGGTGTGCCAGTTCCACGGCGTAGCCGTCACCACCGCGTCGAGGTCGTCGCGCTTCACAAGGTTCTCGTAGTCATGGTCGCCCTTGGTATAGGCGACTGGGCGCGTGCCGCGCGCCTTCTCGACGCGATCTTGCGCGGCCGATGCGTGGGCGGGAATGACGTCGCACACCGCAGGGATTTCTACGCCTGGAAGTTGGAGCAGTGTGTCCAGGAGATGCGTTCCACGCCGCCCCACGCCCACGAATCCAATGCGCACAGGTTTGGGTTCGGCCGCGTGGCTCCGCGTGGTCGCCAATGCCGCTGCCGCCCCGGCCACCGCGCCGGTTCGGATGAAATCACGTCTGGTCACATTCTCCCGGTCACTCACAGAAACTTCCTCCTTCCGCATGTATGGATGCGCTCTCGGTCCAGTCTGATCTTGCGTAAAAACGCCATTGTGATGCTGGCATCCTCCAGAGGCGGAC
>JAAEQP010000241.1 GCA_024231375.1 bacterium
CGCTCCCATTCCGTGGTCGAGTTGGGAGTCTATGTCCGGGACGGGGATGACAAGCCCCCCGGTGGCCGCATCAATCCGGGCGCTGGTGAAGTGTCCGATCCGTTCAGCTGATCCGTCCGGCAGATGAACCAACGCGTAGGTATTGGCGGCGGCCGAGACTTCGTCGTGTCCCGTTGACCAGTCCAACGGGTTGACGCACCGGGCGCCAGGAAGCAAGACGGGGGAGTCTCCTCCCTCGCTGATCGTGTTCCACGTGATGACGCAACGCGTCTGATCCGGGCGTTCGGCCAGCGGCAATCCCATTCGCTTCAGGTCGGCGTCCGTCACCGTCCAGCCGACGGTGTACACGGCAACCAAACGGTCATACGGAACAACGTCACGATGTTCGAGCAGGAAGGACAGGGTCAGGTCCGATCCCTGACTGTGCCCGGCAAGAATGAGCGGCCGCCCGCCATTGTGATGCTCGAGGTACCTCCCAAACGCAGCAACCATATCCGCGAGCCCCACCCCGAGGTGTTCGTCACGCTCCTCGTCCGGCAGTCCCAGTACCGCGATGGACGCTTGGCGATATCGGGGGGCATAGAGATTGCACGCGCCCGTGAAGACGCCCCCCATCTGCTCGACAACCGTGTCGGCCGCTTCGTTGATGGCCGCGTCCGATAACGACGCGTTCATGCCATCCTCCTGGCTGAAGTAGCACGTCGGATGCATGAAGAAGACGTCCACCTCCTTGTCCGGCTCCTCGGGACAACGGATCCAGTTCTCTTGCTGGGCGTAGTCGGGAGGGGCGGCAGCATCTCCAACCGCAGGCACACACCAAAGGGCAAGAGTCACGACGATTGCGACTCCTGTAAGCGCTCTCTTCATGGTTCACTTCCTCCAAGTAGCACACCCGCGCTGGCGCCTCCATCACAGGTCCACGGCTTCCCGGGGACTGCCCGTCAGAACGTGCAATCCGGCTCCAGGATATCGGCCACCATCAGACCGACAAACCCGCTCGTCCGCACCAACTCCTTGACGCCGTAGGCCTTGCTGTTCGAAGGGGTCAGGAGAAACGCGCAGTACCGTCTGACAGCCTCGGCGACAGGCTCCTTCGCATCAATCCAGCGATGCGCCCACGTCAGAAGCGTCACGGCCCGCGGGCTGCGCTGTTGATCCGCACTCCGCAGCGTTCCCCATGAACCGTCCGCGTTCTGCCCGGAAGCCATCCACTCGACACTGGCAACCAGTTCGCGGCGAAGCGCCTCCCGCACACTCTCGTCTTTGAGGAACACCTCAGCGGCAACAAAACCTTCCGTGCAATACGACATCGTGTCCAGCGGCCACGAATCCAGCGTGTTGCCTGCCAGCGTATACGGAATCTCCCCGTCGTCCTTGCGCGTGCCGAGAAGCCACGTCACCGCGTTCGTGGCGATGTCCTTGTACTCCGCCTTTCCGGTGATGGCGTACAACTCCGACA
>JAAEQP010000242.1 GCA_024231375.1 bacterium
CGGGCCCCATGGCGCAACACATGCTTCAGAATGTCCGCGGGTGCAGCGCCCAGGGCCATGCGGATTCCAACTTCAAAAGACCGTTGCGCGACCCAGTAGGCCATGACGCCGTACGTGCCCGCGGCGGCGAGAACCAAGGCCACCCCTCCGAACACGAGGCCTAGCACCGCGGCGAATCGGGCTTCGGTGACGCTCTCGCGCACGACATCGCGCATGGACGTGACCGAATCGACCCGAATTTCGGGAAAATGATTCATCGTATTCGCCACTGCGGATCGGATGCTCTCGCAGGTTCCGGGGGTGAATCGTTCGATCCGGGCGACCAACGAGAAACCGAAGGGGGGCGCCTGCGTAGCAGGTAGGTAGAGGCTGGACTTGTCACTCCGGCTCAGCAGGCGGTAGTTGCTCTCATACACATCTTTCACCATTCCGACGATGGTGTAGGGCGTCCTTCCGTTCATCAGTACCCGCTTTCCGACGGCATCGCCGTCGGGAAAGGCTCTCCGGGCGAACCGTTCCGAACAGATGGCGACGTTCAATCCGCCTTGTCGGTCGGAAGGGCCGAACACTCTCCCGCGCACCAGAGGAATCCCCATTACGTCGAAATAGGTATCGGATACGCGGCGCACGTGAGGTCGTATGGTGAGATCGGCGCCTTCGACCAGAAACCCCATACTCATGGGGCAGTCGCGGACAGGCACGGCGTGGGTGAGTGCGGCTCCGTTCACTCCCGGCAGTGCCCTGACGCGGGCGAGGGCATCTTGCTGCGCATTGAAGACCCGCGGGCGGAGCGTTTCCTCGGGTTCGTCGCGCCCGTGCCGGTCCACCGCCAGCTCGTTGGTTGCGAACACGAGATCCGTGTCGAACCCGAGCCCTTGCTGCATGTGCATGAGACTGCGCCCGAGCAGGGCGCCGCACCAGACGACGGCCACGGCCACGGCGATCTCGGCGACCACGAAGATCCCCAGAAGCCGGGAATGGCGCACGGACCCGCCCCCCGACGCGCTTCCCTCGTTGAGCGCCGCCTGGAGGTTCAGGCGGCGGGTGATCGTGCGGATCGGCACGATGCCGAGCAGCAGGCCCACGGTGGTGGACAGGACCAGGGCCGCAGCAAGCACCGTGACGTCGAGTTCGAGGACGGCCGACCGCGGCAACCGTATGGGAAGGATCGCGGTTAGGATCGGGAGGGCCTTCCAGGCCAGGAGAATGCCGAGCAGGCCCGCGGGGACGGCCAATACCACGCCTTCCACGGCCACCTGCCGAATCAGCCGGCCGGTGGTTCCGCCCAGGGCCGTTCGGATGGCGGCTTCCCTGCGCCTGCCGAGGGATCGCGTGAGAACCAGGCTGGCGACGTTGGCCCAGGCGGCGAAGAGAATCAAGGCGGTCGCGGCGACGAGGAGCACCACGGGGCCGCGCACCTTGCGGCGGACGCGTGTGGCGGGCGACTCGACCCCGACGGTCAGTCCGTCGTCCTTGCCGATGTACTCGCGGACGATTCGCTTCCACATCTGGTTCAGTTCGCGTTCGAACTGCCGGGCGTCCACTCCGGGCTTGATTCTGGCCATGGCTATGAGGGGGTTGTGCAGCCATTCGCGCTTGTCCTGCGGAGACATCCGAACGGTGAGGTAGATGTCCGGATCGCGCCATGGAACGCCCAGGGCCTCCGCGAACATCTCGCTGGAGAGGATCTCCACGGGATAGTAGAATCCCTCCGGAAGGACGCCGACGATGGTGCATGGCGATCGGTCGAGAAGGACTTCCGCTCCCACGACGGAGGGATCGCCACCGAACCGTTGCAGCCAGAACCGATGGCTGATGACGGCAGTCGGTTCGGCGCCGTATAGGTCATCCTCGGGAAGGAAGAAACGCCCCGCCGCGGGCGCAACGCCGAGCACGCCAAACGTTTCCGCGGTGACGCGAAGGCAGACGCAGGGCTCGTCCGCGCCCTTCCAGTCCAACCTGTACCCATCCAGTGCGAACATGGAGGCGGCGACGCCTTCGACGGCTTGGCTCTGTTTGAGCATGTGATCGATGGCAGGGGCGCTTATGGCGAGAGGCTCGCCCGGGCTCATGGGATGTTCGCCGTAGACCAGGAGCAGTCGATCCGGTTCGCGGAAGGGCAGCGGGGCCATGAGCACGCCGTTTGCGACCGCAAACGCGCACGTTACCGCACCGATTCCGATAGCCAACGCCGCGATCGCGAGCAGCGACAGCAGCGGCGCCTTCATCAGGAAACGGAACCCTGATCGAATGTCCTGTACCAATCCCTGCATTGGTCCTCCCCCTCCCCTACGCTCCCTTGTAGACGACCCTCAACCCATTGGCGACGGAGCATTCGTTCCTGCGGCGTCGTCAGGTCCCAACCTGCCGGACCAGGGCTTCGTCGATCAGATCCCAGAATCGCCCGGTCAGGCTCACTCGAAGCAGGTAGCAGGGCACGCGCGCCGCGATCTCGCATGCGCTGTCGAACACGACGGTTTCGACGGCACGCCGTTCCTCGTCGTCGAGAAAGAACCACGTGCAGACCGACATCTCCATAGCCATCCGCGTTGTCCATACAGAGGCGTCTCGGGTTCCGAGCGGGATGACCTCGTCCCTGGGAGACTGCTCGAGATAGAAAACGGCGTCCAGCGGGACCGAGTGCTCGACGCTCCATGTTCCCGGCCATTCGTACTCACGGCAATTCGCCAGCGGGGGGACGTGCAGTCCCTTGCAGGTTCCCCAACTGGGAATCGGATGTACTCGGTAATGGTCTTGATCGTTGGGAACGATCAAGACCCGGTCGTCGCATACGGGCCGCCAGGGCGGGGGCAGTCGGTTCGAGCATGTGGTCTTGCCGGTACGTGAAGGGGCGGAAAGCAAGATGCCGCGGCCTTCCCGTTCCGCCAGCGCACCGTGCAGTGCCGTTGCGCCGGCGCCGATGGCACGCCGGAACACGGGGACCAGCGCTTGCCACAGCATGAACAGCGTGTCCCTGGGCCCGTTGTCTTCTATGACAAGGATGGAATGGGAGGTTTCGGGATGATCCCAGAGCGTCCACGTCCGGAGGCGATACCTCCGCCAGTTCTTGTCATGGAAGGGGACGTGGACTTCGCTTCCGACGGAATCGGCGAAATCGCGGGGATGGCTCTCACCGTTTGGTGGTGAGACGAGGAGCACCTTTGGTTCGCCCCGGTCCGATGGTGTTTCCAACCGCATCATGGCCTTCAACGCATGAATTCGGCTCAACGCATCCGGCCATCCGCCAACCAATTGCCATCGCTGACCGTTGCACAGGCACAACGAACACGCCGCAGCCCGCATCGGGTCTACCCCCCAGTCTTCCACGCTTGTCCTCCGTACCGACGGCTATTCCGAACAGCCCGCAAGGGATTGCGACCCGACGAAGACGCAGAATGTCTTCGTCCGTGCGCCGCCTAGGACCCAACCCGTTCCTTGTCCGGTCGGGGCGACATCCCCCGCGGCGACACCGCGCCGAGCGGGGGCATCCTTTTCGCACCAAGACAAATGCGACGAGCAGCGCCCCCTGGCAACGCTGCCGACGCTTCCTTCACCCCGGCGTCAGTGCCGTCCGCGGGTTAGGTGTCCCGATCGCTCAGCGTCACTTGCCCTTCGATCTCCCGGTTGTCTGACAGTAGCCTTGGGCGACTCCGCCGCTCGTGTAGCAGTCCCCGCCGGCGGTAGTCCCACTCGACCCGCACAGATCCTTGGCGTTCCCTCCCGAAGGAGAGCAGTCATCGGCACCTTTCACGCTGGAGGCGTCAAGCGACACAAGGGACGGTTCCTCGTACTTCATAGCCTCGTTCTCCTTTCCTCGATGGCATTGGAGCCGGTTGGAGAGATGAGCGAACGCACTTGGCCCGCTTCTCCCTCGCTGCTAGTCGTACACACAAGCCTCTTGCGAGACGTTGGTCAGACTTGGTACGTGGCGACTGCTGGGGAACTCGCCTTCGTCGAACGCGGCTTTGCAGAACCAGAAGGGCGCCCACAGGTTCCCGGTTGAGAACCAGTTCTGTGCGATGCAGTACCCCAGGCAGTGGCGCTTCATCACACAATCCGAACAGATCCCTTCAAGCCTCTCAGGAAGCCCTTCGCGCAGGTCGTTCAAGAGGGGCGTGTTCTCCCACACGTCCTTCAGCGGCTCCCGCGCTGCGTTCCCGAAGACGAGTCCTGACCTGACTTGGCCGATCCCGCATAGCGCGTAGGACCCATCGCCCAACACTCCGATGATGTGTTTGATGTTGCAGCCCTTCCCGTTCCTTTCCCTCTGGACCAACCGCATCGAACGGAATACCGACGGATAGCTGTAGAACAACCTCATCCCACAGGATTCGGCCAACTCTTCCTCGACGTAGTGGCCAAACTCGATCAACTCGCAAACCGAGGGACTCTTCCCTCCCTTCCAGATGGAGTTTCCCCTTCCGGAGGGTTGAGCGATGTTGAACTTCACCGACTCGGCCCCAACGGACTTAGCCAGTTCGACAAGATCCTCGACCTCGCCGCGATTGTGAGAGAACAGCGTCATGATGAGTTGGGGATCCAGGCCCGCATCGACCAGATTGCGCACGCCTTGAAGAGCGGCTTCGAAACAGCCGGGCACGCCACGCACTGTTTCGTGCGTTTCGGCGTTGGCGCCGTCGAGACTCACGGCTACGCTTGGCGCCACACACGCTGCTATGGCTTCAGCGCGACCCGGAGTGCACAAGACGCCGTTGGTCTCCACCGTGAGGCCGATGCCGGTCCCTCCCAGCCACTCGAGTATGGCGTCGATGTCCGGGGCAAGCAGCGGCTCGCCTCCGGTCAGTTTAAGCCTCCCAAGACCAAGCGGCCGCGCCTGGTCAACGATGGACTTGAACAGATCGAAACTGAGCGCAGGATGCTTGGTTCCGTCTGCATCATGGGGAGGAGCGATCCAACAATGGCGGCAACGGAGATTGCATCCTGCCGTGAGATAGAAGTAGATGGACTGGAGAGGCCAGTCCGGTGCCGTCGATTGTTGTTCTTTGTCTCCGTTCATCTGGTCTTCCCAGCCAGGGCCGCTTCCGTCCCGGCTTCCACTTCAAATGGAGGCGGATCCCACAGTTCCTCGGGGGGAAGCTGTCCGCCGGCTTCGAGGAATCTGCGCAGACAGTCCTCGGGACTCGATTCGTGATCGTGTCCGGTAATGGTATAGGCGCTGGCAGGACAGCCTCCAGCGCAGTACTCCGTATAAGGGCAGCCAGCGCAGGAACTGACCTCACGGAGCGGAAGCTGATTCCTGAAGCGCAGTCGCCACAGCTCTGGATGCTCTTGCCAGACCCTTTCCAGCGAATCCTTGTTGGCCCACCCCACCACGATGTGAGGCATCTGACCACATGGCACCAGCGCACCGTCCGATCGAACGTCCAGCCGCTTCCAGACACCGCCGCAACTCGTCAACGAGCCTCGACGAGGCAGCCCGTCGAGGCCGGCGCGCCGGGCCTGCTCCATGAGTATCCAGTCGCGGACGGAAGAGAGGGGCCCAGCTTGAGCGCCTACCCGTCCCTCGTATTTCCTTTCCAGACGCAGGATCGTCTCCATCGCCAATCCGTATTCCTCAACTGTCAACTGAACGTCATGCGGCTTCTCGCGGCACTTGCCGAAATGGCTCGCGGAGTTGGTCGAGAAGTGAGACAGCCCCATGTCCTCGAGTAGGAATCGCGCCGCTTCCTCTAGACGATGGACATTGCCTCGGTGTATCGTGAGACGAACGGCAACCGGAACCTCATGTCTTCTGAGACACTCAAGACCCCGAACCGCAAGGTGGAAGGTGCCGTCGCCGCGCATGGATTCGTGTTCTTCGGGACGATCGCCGTCAATGGACACCTGCACCGATTCGCAACGACCGGTCGACTTCAGGAAGGCGGCCATCTCATCGGTGATCAAGGTACCATTGGACAGGATGAAGTATCGCATACGATTCTTGACGATGCCGTCGATGAGCTCGGGAAGATCTTCACGCACAAAGGGCTCGCTCCCTTCGATACACACGCGCATCACCGAGCAGCGATTTAGTTCTTCGAAGAACTTCAGCCACTCCTCCGTGCTGAGTTCCTCCTGCACGTCACCCGCGCTCGTGAAGAAGGAGCAGTATGTGCACCGCAGGTTGCAGCGGCTGGAAATGGCAAGATTCATACTCTCCGGCGTCTTCATGAGCCCAGCGATGGTCACGACACGCCCTCCGCGACGGGCGCACCCGCCGTGACAAGCCCTTGAGACGCCGCTTCTTCCACGAACTTGCCCACGTGATCCGCCGCATCGCCAGGGACTTCTTCGAAGGTCTCGGCGAGTTCGGCAGCAATATCTCCCACAGTGTGGTCGCCGTCGAGACGCTGCCAAACGAAGACGCCGACAGGATTTAGGCCGTACGTGTCTCCCGTGTCGGGATGGAACAGGAGCCCCCACTCATCGAATTCTTCACGAAGGACCACGACAGGGTCCGCCACAGGTTTGCCGTCATCTTGCTGCATTCAGAAGCCCCCCAATAGGCCGCATCGAGATGTCAACTGTTTACCCTCTGTCTAGTATAGTACTTTTCCCCTCAGTATGCAAGCCCATTTTCCGACACTTCCACTTGCTCGGGGTTCTCGGCTTGAAAGCACACTGTGAAGCGGTTGCACTCGAAACCCTAGTGTGCGGCAGATTTCGGCGTCGGGGGCCAAGCGGGCGGGTTCGTAATCGATCCGCAACACGGACTGGCGGGGACCCAAGCGCCCGGACTTCGTGCATATAGCCAACACCGTGGTGACGCGGGCGTGAAGTTGCGTCCGATCATGGGCTTACGCTATACTATTGTGTCGGTTCTTGCGTGAAATCGTTGCGAAGCTGAGGAGATATCATGACGCGGAGTATGACGGGGTTCGGGAAGGCGGCCTGCGAGTTCGCCGGCGAGACGGTGACGATTGAACTCGGGAGCGTCAACCATCGCTATCTCGACTGCCATGTGCGGATGCCGAACGGCTGGTCCGCGCTGGAACCCGTCATCAAGCAGACGCTGAAGAAACGCGTCGCACGCGGCAAGGTCAATGTCAGCATCCAGCGCAAGCGCAGCCGGTCGGCGGTGACCGGGGTCCGGTTCGACGCGACCATCGCGGAGCAGTACATCGCAGGTTCCCGGGAACTCGCGGTGATGTTGGGGGGCGACGGTGTGCTCTCCCTGGACGCGCTGGTTCGATTGGATGGTGTGTTTGTGGCCGAGGAGCCCGTGGAAGACCTCACGGAAGCGCAGGACACCCTGCTGACGTGTCTGGACAAGGCCCTTGAGCCGTTCAACGCCATGCGAGAGACGGAAGGCGCGGTGCTGGAGGACGATCTGCGGCAGCGGGTCGGCTTCATGCGCGAACGGCTCGCGGAGATCGAGCAGCGATTGCCGGAACTCAACCGGCTCCAGGAAGAGCGGCTGCGCGAGCGGATTCGCGACTTGGCCGCGGAAGTGACGGTTACGGAAGAACGGATCGCCATCGAAGTGGCTATCCTTGCGGACAAAGGCGACGTGACCGAGGAAATCGTGCGGTTGAAGACGCATTTGGACCACGTGGAAGAGATCGTGGAGCGGGACGACCCGGTGGGCCGGCGCTTGGATTTCCTCAGCCAGGAGATCCAGCGCGAGGTCAATACCCTCGGCGTGAAGACCCGCGACGCCGATGTGGCGAAGGTTGTGTTGGACATGAAGTCGGAACTCGAGAAGATCCGGGAACAGGTCCAGAACATCGAGTAAGAAGGTAGTCCGTGGCCAATTACGGCAACTTATTCGTGGTATCGGCGCCGTCGGGCGCTGGGAAACACACGATTCTGAACGAGGCAATGAAACGGTGCGGCGGACTCGCCTATGCCGTGACGGCGACGACGCGCGAGCCCCGCGAAGGCGAGGTGAACGGCCGCGACTATCATTTTCTGGAGCGCGGCGAGTTCGAACGCCGCGTAGCGGCAGGCGACTTCGTGGAGTGGGCGGAAGTCCACGGCAACCTCTACGGGGTGTTGAAAGAAGAGCTGGAAACGCGGCGGGCCTCCGGTCAGGACGTCGTGATTCAGATGGACGTCCAAGGCATGCGGAACATGACGCGTGCGGGCTTCGACATCGTGTCGGTGTTTATCGTTCCTCCGTCGGTGGAGGAACTTGAGCGACGGTTGACGCTCCGCGCCACGGATGCGCCGGAGGCCATGGCGGTACGGCTGAAGAATGCCGAGGCTGAATTGGCCGCCAAGAACGAGTACGACCACATCGTGGTCAATGACGAGATTGAACAGGCAGTCGCGGCTTTCGAGGCGATTGTGTGTGAACAGCGCCGGCACTGCGACCGGCGAAACCAGGAGTCGATGCAGAAATGAACCCAATTTCCGTACAGCAGTTCGATGGCGTGGTGGACAGCCTTTACCGGCTGGTGATCGTAGCCTCCCGGCGTGCGGCTCAGGTGGCCAAGCCCGAGGCGCGCCCGTTGGTGCCGGTCCGCTCCAAGAAGTCGACCCTTGTGGCGTTGGAAGAAGTCCTCGAGGGCAAAGTGGGATACCGCATTGTGGAAGCCGATGAGGAAGAGTTCACCGAATAGAGAGGTCGTCCTCGGCGTCACGGGATCCATCGCGGCCTACAAGGCGTGCGACCTGGCGTCGCGGCTCGTCCAACTCGGCGTGACGGTCAACCCTGTGCTGACCCGGTCGGCGCAGGAATTCGTGGGCCGTGCCAGCTTTGAAGGCATCACGGGACGAAGCTGCATCACGGGCATGTTCGATCCCATTCAGAACGCCGAGATCGAGCACATCGCCCTCGCCACGCGGGCCCATCTGTTTCTGGTGGCGCCGGCCACGGCCAACATCCTCGCCAAGGCCGCCCATGGCATCGCCGACGACTGGTTGAGCACCACCTTGCTTGCCACACGCGCCCCCATCCTTTTCGCACCGGCTATGAATTCGAACATGTACACCCATCCCGCGACGCAGGCGAACATCGCCCTGCTCCGCAAGCGGGGCTGCCACTTCGTGGGGCCTGGTGAAGGGCGAATGGCCTGCGGGACCGTGGGTCCCGGACGGCTCATCGCGGTGGACTCTATCGTCGAAGCGGCTCTGCCCCTCATGTCGCCATGCCGCGACCTCGAAGGCAAACGCGTGGTCATCACGAGTGGCGGCACGCACGAACCCATCGACCCCGTGCGCTTCATCGGCAACCGGTCTTCCGGCAAGATGGGACGCGCACTCGCTATGGAAGCCCTGATGCGCGGCGCCGAGGTAACCGTGGTGACCGGTCCGGCAACGACGCCCCTCCCCTACGGTGTGGACGTCGTCAAGGTGGAAACCGCGGTCGAAATGGCCGAAACCTGTGTCCCCTTGGCCCAGGAGGCCGACGTGTTCATCGCGGCCGCGGCCGTGGCCGACTACCGTGCCGAAGACCCAGCCCCGCAAAAACGGAAACGCACGGGCAAAGCCCTCAAGATCGGGTTGGTCGAGAATCCGGACACCCTCCGCCTGGTGGGTGCGGTGAAGCAGGCGGGGCAGATCGTGGTGGGGTTCGCGGCGGAGACGGAAAACGTGCTCAAGAACGCGCGGGCCAAACTCAAGAAGAAACCGGACCTCATCGTGGCCAACGCCGTGAACCAGCCCGATTCCGGGTTCGGCACCGAAACGCTGAGTGCCACCATCATCGACCGGGACGGAAAGGCCGAGGAGCTTCCGCTGATGTCGAAGGCCGAAGTGGCCGAGGCGTTGTTCGACCGAATCGCCGCGTTGCTCTGAGCGCTCACTATCGATGGGGACTTGTACACAGCCTCTCCCCCACGCCCTCCACGATCCTGTAGTCTGTAGCGATATGCCAAGCGCCCGGAGACACCCATGAGAACCCCCGACCTGATCATGTTCTTTGGATACCTGGTGGTCGTGTTGGCCATCGGATTCGCGGTCAAGCGCCGCGACGGGTCGTCGTCGGAGTTCTTCCTCGCGGGCCGGTCCATGCCGTGGTTTCCCGTGGGTCTGTCGGTGATGGTTACGCTGTTCAGCGCGGTCAACTACACCGCCTTCCCCACGGAAGTGTTCGGACACGGTCTGTATGTGGCCATTGCCCTTCCCGCCTTCGTCCTGGTGGCGTGGCCCGTGACGCGCATCGTCATCCCTTTCTTCCATCCCATGGGACTGACCAGCGCCTACGAGTACCTGGAACGCCGGTTCGACGTGCGGGTGCGCCGGTTTGCCAGTGCCCTCTTCATCTTCTGGCGGCTCCTGTGGATGGCGACGGCGCTGTTCGCGTCCAGCCGCGCCCTGGCTGCAGTCACGGGACTCGACATGCGCCTGCTGATCGTGCTTGGGGGCCTCGCCGCCACGTCCTACACGGCCTACGGCGGCATGCGCGCCGTCATCTGGACCGATGTGGCCCAGTTCTTTGTCCTCTTCGGCGGCATTGCCGCCAGCGTGGCCTTCGTGGTCGCACACCATCCCGGCGGACTGCCGGAGTTGTTCGCCTCGGCGTTTGAAGGCGGTCGTCTGCAACCCGTCGCGCCGTTCGACGTGTCCTTCTTCAATCCCGACCCGCGCATCCGCATCACCTTGTGGAGCGGTCTCATTGGCGCCTCGGTCGCGTTCATGGCCCGGTACAGCGCCGACCAGATCGTGGTGCAACGGTATTTCGCCGCGCGGTCGGTGCGCGACGCCCAACGCGCCTTCTGGTGCAACATTGTGGCGGCCCTGCTGGCGCTCTCGCTGTTGCTCCTGTTCGGGCTCACCATCCATGCTCATGCGGTGGGTAGTGGAACCTTGGGCCAGGAGGGGATGAACCCGGTCAAGCATATGGCACTTCTGGTGCGGTCGTTGCCCTTCGGCATTTGTGGATTGGTCGCAGCCGGACTCCTCGCGGCCACCATGTCGAGCATCGACTCCGGCGTCAACGCCTGCCTGGCCGCCTATGTCACCGACATTCGCCCCTGGTTCGCGTCGACGCCCGCGGGAGAGAACACGCGCAACCGCGTGTTGACCCTGGTGCTTGGGGTGGGGATCACGGGCCTGGCCTTCCAGGTGGGGAAACTGGGAAGCCTGTTTGTCATCGCCAACAAAATCATCAACGGCTTAGGATGTCCTCTCCTGGCCATCATGATACTCGCCATGTTCAGTCGCCGCGCCACGAGCAGGGGCATGCTGATCGGGGGGATCATCGGGACCGCGTTCAGCGTGTTCATGACCTTCGGCGTCAAGAATCTCGCACTGCACCACTACGCCACCGTCAATCTTCTCGGCACGCTTGCCGCGTGTTATGTGTGCAGCCTCATCGCTGGTGCTCTTGGCGAACGGTCCTCGGGGGAACAGCTCTCGTGGATGTGGCGGCCGCGCACGGGGGAGTGAGCTGCTGGGGACATGGCTCAGTACCCCCAGTTTCGGAATCAGAGACAATGCAGTGAACTGCAAGACCCCTCACCCCACCCCTCTCCCGTTGGGAGAGGGCGTAAGACGGTACGAAACGGCCTTGTCGCCCATACAGATCACGACAGACTCGCCGAGATTGGCTACTTCGGGACAATTCTTCCGGTCTCGTGAATGCCCCTGAAGGGGACTGGGGATTCCTGAGGAGACACGGCCGCTTGGTTGCCTTTGTGCAGCCGGGTTCTGTACAGTTCCGGTTTCTGTTTGGCGGACGATCCGCGTGAAACAATCCAAAGGGGGAATGACCTCATGAGACGCTGGTGGAACGCTATTTCGATGTGTGCAGCCATGGCGACGGTCGTATGTGTCTTGGCGACAGCTTCGGCGCAGGCGGAGACCGCGCGAGGCGTGGTGTTCAACGATAAGAATGGCAACGGTCTGCGCGACCGTGGCGAGAGCGGCGTGAAGAACGTCTGCGTGTCGAACGGCCGCGATGTGGTGAAGACGGACCGGAAGGGCCGGTACGCATTGACGGTGGGGGACGACACCATTCTGCATGTCATCAAGCCTACCGGTTGGATGACGCCGGTGGACGGCGACAACGTGCCCCGCTTCTACTACGTGCATAAGCCAAAGGGGTCGCGCGACTCGAAATACGCCGGCGTGGCGCCGACAGGGGCGCTGCCCGCGTCGGTGGACTTCCCTCTCGTGAAGCAGAAGGAACCGAAGCAGTTTGAGGTCATTCTGTTCGGCGATACCCAGACCAGAAACGCCCGCGAGGTGCAGTATCTGGCCCACGATTTTGCCGAGGACCTGACCGGTACGGACGCCGCCTTCGGGGTGACGTTGGGCGATGTCGTGTTCAACGACCTCTCGGTGTTCGATCCGTTGGTCCCGGTTCTCGGACGTATCGGCGTGCCGTGGTACGGCGTGATCGGAAATCACGACATGAACCTGGACTCGCCGGACGACGCCGACTCGGACGAAACATGGGCGCGGGTGTATGGCCCGCCGTACTATGCGTTCAACTACGGCGGCGTACACTTTGTGTCGTTAGATTCGCCCTGTTGGACGGGCAAGGGCTATCACGCCGAACTGGGCACCGAACAGACCGCGTTTGTACAGAACGACTTGGCGATGGTGCCCGAAGACCGGCTGGTGGTGTTGCTGATGCACATCCCGGTGATGGAGTTCAAAGACAAGGCGGCCCTCTTCGAGATTCTGAAGGATCGCCCACACACATTCTCGATATCGGCGCACTGGCATACGCACGCCCATTTCTTTCTGGGCACGGACCATGGTTGGCAGGGCGCGAAACCGCATCATCACCTAAACCAAGGCGCGGTGTGCGGTGGTTGGTGGTCCGGCGTACGCGACGAGTATGGTGTGCCGCACGCCACCATGAACGACGGCACGCCGAACGGGTACACCGTGGTGACCTTCGACGGGAACCGGTACTCGACTGAATACCGCGTGGCGCGGCGTCCGGCGTCCCACCAGATGGCCATCTATGCACCTGAGACTGTGGCATCGGCGGAGCTGACCGCAGCCGAGGTCATTGTTAATGTGTTCAACGGATCGGAACGATCGACGGTCGAGATGCGCGTCGGCGACACGGGCGACTGGATTCCACTCACGCGGGTGTCACGCAAGGACCCCTACTACGTGATGATGCACGATCTGGACACCAAACTGCCCAAGGAAGCCGGGCTGCGCGTTCCCGAGCCCAAGAATTCGGCGCACATATGGACAGGTACGCTGGCGGCCGGGACGCCCAAAGGGACCCACCTCGTCCAGGTACGCACCACGGACATGTCCGGCCATGCGTACGAAGCAAACCGCACGGTGGTCGTGCAATAGGCCTATGAATATTCAGGAAATTGTCCGGCAGTCGCTCGAGATCGAGCGCGATGCCGTTGCCGCGTTGGTGGACCGTGTCGGGGACGCGTGCGAACGGGCCGTCAAGCTCTTGCACGCGTGCTCGGGACGGGTGTTGGTAACAGGCGTGGGCAAAGCGGGCCTGGTCGGCCGCAAGCTTGCTGCGACGCTCTCCAGTACAGGCACGCCCGCGGCGTTCGTACATGCGTGCGAAGCGGCCCACGGCGACCTGGGCATGCTGTGCGAAGACGACGTCGTCATTGCCGTCTCGAACAGCGGTGAGAGCCGCGAGTTGGTGGAGCTACTCGGCCATCTGAAACGCCTGGGCGTGAAGATCGTCGCGTTGACCGGCGCGGTGGATTCGACCTTGGGCAGCGAGAGCGACGTGGTTGTCGATGTGGGCGTGGAACAGGAGGCCGACACGCTGGGCCTCGCGCCGACGGCCAGCACCACGGCGGCCCTGGCCATGGGCGACGCTCTTGCCGCGGGCCTGATGAGCGTCAAAGGGTTCTCGGAAGAGCAATACGCACGGAACCATCCCGGGGGCAGTCTCGGAAACCTGCTGCTGATGCGGGTCGAGGACCTGATGGTTTCCAGCGATCGGATGCCGGTGGTGTCGGCGGACGTCGTCCTGCGGGATGCCATCTACGAAATGACCTCGCGGCGGCTTGGCTCGACCTTCGTGGTGGACGAGGACGGAGTGCTGGTGGGGATCATCACGGATGGCGATCTGCGACGGTTGCTGCAGCGGAACACCGACCCTTTGGAGATGCCCGCGGCCGAGGCCATGACGCGCGATCCCAAGCGGACGCGGCCCGATGTGCTGGCGATTGAGGCCATGCAGTACATGGAAGACCACAAAATCACGGTGCTGCCCGTGGTAGATGCAACCGGACGCCCCCTATCGGCCATTCATATGCATGACCTTGTGAAGGCCGGGCTGGCCTTGTGGTCGGTCGGCGAGGAGTAGGACGCGGCGCAATGGACACTTCAAAGCTCTTGTACATAGCCGGACCGTGCGTGATCGAGTCCGCGGACGCCACGATAGACCTGGCGCGCGCGTTGAAGGATATCGTCAGCGCGTTCGATGTGGAATTCGTGTTCAAGGCGAGTTTCGACAAGGCCAACCGCACGTCGGCAGATGCCTATCGCGGTCCTGGGCTCGACGAGGGTCTGCGCATCCTTGCGGCGGTGCGCGACGAGGTGGGCGTGCCCGTAGTGAGCGACGTGCATGCGGTGGACCAGGTGGAAGCCGCCGCGGATGTGCTGGACATGATCCAGATTCCCGCGTTTCTGTGTCGACAGACGGATTTGCTGGTGGCGGCGGGGCGAACCGGGAAGCCGGTGAATATCAAGAAGGGGCAATTCGTGGCCCCGGCCGATATGGAGTACGCGGCACGGAAGGTGGCGGACACGGGCAATGCCAATATCCTGCTCACCGAACGCGGCGCGTCGTTTGGATACAACAATCTCGTGGTGGATTTCCGGTCGTTCAGCATCCTGCGCGGCCTCGGATATCCCGTCATCTTTGACGTGACCCATTCCGTTCAGTTGCCGTCCAAGGGCGGCGCATCGAGTGGCGACCGCCGATTCGTCATACCGCTGGCGCGTGCGGCCGCGGCCTATGGCATTGACGGGCTGTTCACGGAGGTCCATCCCAACCCTGACGAGGCCCGATGCGACGGGCCGAATTCGATTCCTCTCAACCAGGTGGCCTCGCTGCTCGAGCAGGTGACCGCGATTCGCGCCGTAGCGCGCAACGGAGACTAGATAGCTACATGCCCACGCTCGAAGAACGTATGCAACAGATCCGCTTCATCGTGTCCGATGTCGATGGCGTACTCACGGACGGTACCATGGGATTCGACGCGGCCGGACGGCATTTCCGACATTTCAATGTAAAGGACGGCCTCGGACTTGCCATGTGGCACCTGGCGGACGGCAAGGTCGCGCTGATGTCGGGCCAGGGAAGCCCGGCGGTGGAAGCCGTGGCCCGGCAATGGCGATGCACGGAATGCCTGACCCATGTGCGGGACAAGGTGAGCGCGTGCAACGACCTTGCGCGGCGGCATCGGGTGGAGATCGCGGAAATGGCGTTTGCGGGCGACGACTTGATCGACTTGGACGCCATCGAGCATGTGGGCCTGGGCGTGGCTGTGGGCGATGCGGCGGATGTGGTGAAACAGGCGGCGGCGTTCACCACGAAGGCCCGAGGCGGTGAAGGCGCGTTGCGGGAACTGGTGGAGGAGATTCTGCGCGCCCAAGGACGGTTGGATGAGGTGATTCAGCAGTACCGGCATGGTCCCACCGGCGTGCAGTAGGCGGAGTGGGTCGGGGCACACTGGGCGCCTCAGACTCCAGGGCAGGTTCAGAGAGAATGGGATTCTTCACTTCGTTCAGA
>JAAEQP010000243.1 GCA_024231375.1 bacterium
AGTACGCGATCAATGTCACGAACAGTAGCGGCGTGCTGATCGAGCTCAAGTATTCGCTGAGCGACGAGAACTGCGGCGGGTGCGGCGTTGCCTGCGCGGCTGCGGCCCCGGCGACCGACGTCATTTGCGATGGCGCGGGTGCAGAAGTCTTTTGCCGCGTCGTCGATTGCGAGTCCGGATACTATGCGCACGAGGGACGCGGCTGTTTGCCCGTTCCCGGGATGAATCTGTGTCTGCCCTGCGAGCACAACGGCGACTGCCCCGGACCGGATGACCAATGCCTCTCTTTCGACGATAGTCTGTTTTGCGGTGGAGATTGTTCGGAAGACAGCGTGTATTCCGTGGGGACGATAGGCGATTCCACCTACTGCACCGGTACCGAAGGCGAACAGGGATGTTGCCAGGCGGGCTATCTCTGCCTGGGCGGTCAATGCACGCCTGAAACGCTCTCCTGTGCGTGCGACCAAGAAGGGAAGATCCGCGCGTGTGAGAACTCGAATGCACACGGCCTCTGCGCGGGAGAG
>JAAEQP010000244.1 GCA_024231375.1 bacterium
CGATCTGGCCAAGGAGGCCATGTTCAAGGAAGAGTACTTCGCCGTAGACGCCTACGAAAGCGAGTTCCGTGGCATCGTGGACGGCTGCGCGGAGGAGGGGTTTCCGGAAATCACGATGGAAGTCCTCTATGACATGCACGTGATTCCTGACATTTCGGAAGTGTCCTGCTCACTGTTCGCGGCGTGGGGCGCAGCCACCGAAGACGGGCATTTGTTCCAGTTGCGGAATTTGGACTGGAGCATGGATGCCTACGTTCAGAACTATCCTGTGGTTGCCATCTACGAGCCTGCGGACGGGGTGGTCCACGGTGTGGTAGGCTTTGCCGGGATGATCGGGGCCATCGCAGGAATGAACGCGGAAGGTATCGCCCAGAGTGAGATCATGGGGCACTTCTGCGATGCGGAATCGCTGGACGGCGTGCCCATGCCGATCCTGCTGCGTGAAGTGCTTTACCACGACGCGAGCCTGGCCGCAGCTCTCACCCGGATGGAAGATGCCACACGCACAAACGAGTATCATTACTGTATTGGCGACGGGCTGTCTACGGAGCCTGGGGCCGAGCTTCTTTTCACGAGCGCCACGCGCTTTGACCGCTACGCGGGCGGCGAGGAAGTCGATCCCCACCCGTGCTTCGCTGATGACGGGACCGATCCCTTCCATACCCCCTTGCCGGAAGCTGTGTACTGGCGCAAGCACAATGGAAGTGGCAACAATCTCATCTACGATGTGCTTCTCGCGGATTACGGTTCCATCAATCACCTGACCGCTATTGACGTGGCCCAGGCCGCCGGTGTGTCCGGTACGGTTATGAGTGTCGTCTACGATGCTACCGCCTTGGAATTCTGGGTGGCCTTTGCCCACGGAATGTCGCAGCCAGCTCACCTGCGCGCCTTTGTCAACATTCCTCTTGAGCGCGGATTCGGTGAATGCGTGGAACTCGACATGACGGTTGAGGGCGAGGGTACGACCAGCCCGCCGGAGGGCATCCAGTTCTACGAGACCGGTTCATTGGTGGCGGTGGAAGCCACGCAGGAGTACGCCTGGATCTTCGATCACTGGGAAGGGGACCTCACAGGGGATGAGAACCCGACGTTCTTATTCATGGACAGCCACAAATCCGTGAAAGCGGTGTTCGTGGAGGCTACGTCCTACACGTTGACCATGGCGGTGTCCGGCAGCGGGACTGTCAATCCGCCCGCAGGCGTACACAACTACTATGACGGCGAGACCGTACCCATCGAGGCGACCCCGGACCCCGGCTGGGCTTTGGACCACTGGGAAGGGGATTTGACGGGTTCGGAGAACCCGACGACGTTCACGATGGATGGCGGCAACGCGACCATCACCGCCGTGTTCCTGCCCGTATCGCTTTCCGTGAACCCACCGGCTTTGGCCATGGTGCAAGAGGGCGGGCCGACCGGCTTCCTGGTGCAAAACGCGGGGGCTGGCCGTATGAGTTGGACCGTGTCGGAATCATGCGACTGGGTCACGCTTCTGCCCACGCTTGGTGAGCTGTCTGGCGTGGGGGCGGACCCCGTAGCCGTGTCCTGCCTTGCAAACATGGGTTGTCTCCCTCGAGTCTGCACGATCACTGTGACCGCGCCCGATGCGACGGAGAGTCCCATTGAGATAGAACTCATCCAGGCCCCCAACACAACGCCGAGCCTTGTGGTTTCGACTACGGAGTTCGCGGCTCATCGTGACGCGGGCACGGCCAGTTTCTCCATCCTTAACGGTGGGTGTGGAACGTTGAATTGGTCGGTTGCCGAGAGTTGTGATTGGATTTCCGTGTCGCCTACGGACGGAATCAGCGGGGCGGTCGCCGAAGAAGTCGAGGTGTCCTTCACCGCCAACCCGACGCTGGCGCCGCGCGAATGTGTGCTCACCGTATCGGCGGGTGGGGCCGAGGGGTCGCCTGTTGAAGTCCTTGTCACCCAGGCAAGGGGTATCGCGCCGGAACTCGAGGTGACGCCGTCTGGCGTGATTGAAGTGCCGCCCCAAGCGGGTTCGACCTCCCTTACCGTCAAAAACGTGGGCGGGTTGATCTTGAACTGGTCCGCGTCGAGCACGGGGAGCTGGCTCGGCTTGGCTCCCACGGCTGGCGTTTGTGCGGCGTCCGAAAC
>JAAEQP010000245.1 GCA_024231375.1 bacterium
ACGAAGACGAATCAGACCCGGCCGCCATGGCGAAGAAGATCGACGCGGCCGCCGACCACGGCATCGACGCTTTCATTTTCGACTGGTACTGGTATGATGACGGCCCGTTCCTACAACGCGGGTTGGACGAAGGCTTCCTGGGCGCGCCCAACAACGAACGGTTGAAGTTCGCGCTCATGTGGGCCAACCATCACTGGCTCGATATCCATCCTGCCAGCCAAGGCGGGAAACGGCCCCTGTTGTATCCCGGCACCGTGACGCCCGAAACCTTCGATTCCATGACCGATCACATCATCGAAACCTACTTCAAACATCCGTCCTATTGGACCCTCGACGGCTGTCCCTACTTCTCCGTCTACGAACTCCACACGCTGGTGGAGAGTTTCGGGAGCGTGGACGCGACCCGCGCGGCCCTCGACCGGTTCCGCGAGAAGGTGGTCGCCGCGGGATTCCCCGGGCTTCATCTGAACGCCGTCATGTTCGGCGTGCGCATTCTGCCTGGTGAAACCGTGGTGTCGAACCCGCAGGAACTCGTGGCCTATCTTAACCTCGACAGCATCACGTCCTACGTGTGGATTCACCACGTGGCGTTGCCCGAGTTCCCGCAAACGCCGTTCAACTACGTCATGGACAAGTACATCGAGCACCGCGACGCCACGGTCCGCACCTTCGACGTGCCATACCATCCCAACGTCAGTATGGGGTGGGATGCCAGCCCGAGATGCCGCCAATCCGACCCCTTTGTCAACGAAGGCTACCCCTTCATGGGCACTATCAGTGAGAACACTCCCGAGGCCTTCAAGACGGCCCTTGAGGAGACCAAACGGTTCCTTCAGGCCCGTCCGGCCAAGGACCGCGTCCTCACCATCAACTGTTGGAACGAGTGGACCGAAGGCAGTTACCTCGAACCCGACACGGTTCATGGTATGGCGTATCTGGAAGCGGTGAAGGAGGTGTTTGGGGAGTAGGGGGCGGCCTCTTCCTGTCATATGGGTCGTATAGGTCCTATGGGACCTATGGGACC
>JAAEQP010000246.1 GCA_024231375.1 bacterium
ACCCGCCGCACATCGTGGTGTTCCTGGACGGCGATTTCAGCGACAGTCCCGGCGAGATGGACCAACTGGTGGACCCCATCCTGCGGCGCGAGGCCGACATGGTCATTGGGTCGCGTGTGGCCGGGGACCGGGAACCGGGCGCGCTCACACCGCAGGCCCGATTCGGCAACTGGTTGTCGTGCGCGCTGATGGGGATGCTGTGGGGTGTGCGGTACACGGACTTGGGTCCGTTCCGCGCGATTCGGTTGGCGACGTTGGAAGCGCTGGAAATGGCCGACCGCGATTTCGGGTGGACGGTCGAAATGCAGGTGAAGGCGGCCAAACGCGGGTTCCGGTACGCCGAAGTGCCGGTGAGCTACCGGAAACGGATTGGCACCTCGAAGATTTCGGGTACGGTGAAGGGCGTGTTCGCGGCGGGGACGAAGATCCTGTACACCATCTTCCGGGAAGCCTTGTCGGGCGGCTGTTCTGCGCCGTGCCGGGAACGGTTGGCGGTGTTCACGCGATACCCGGTTCCTGGCAAGACGAAGACGCGTCTGATTCCCACGTTGGGCGCGGAGGGCGCGGCGGACGTGCAACGCGCGATGACGGAGCATACGGTGGCCACGGCAAAGACGTTCCGTGAGGGTCGCGGGGTGGATGTCGATATTCGGTACGATAACAGCGACGACGGGCGTATGTGCGAATGGCTGGGGACGGACCTGGCGTATCGACCGCAGGCCGCGGGCGATTTGGGCGACCGGATGTGGGAC
>JAAEQP010000247.1 GCA_024231375.1 bacterium
AGTCGGTGTGATGGCGGTGAGCGCGTAGACGGCGAAGGCGTGGCGGTTCGCCTTGTCCGACTTGAGCATTCCATCACTACTCGATTCGAACCCTTCGCCCTGGATCAATCCCCCGAACGTCCGGTGCAGCAAGGGGTCTCTTGCCTGGCCTACCCACTCCCTCAAGCCTTGGTGCTGCAACGTGTTGGCCCAGAGCGACCGTTCGTTGCGGTGATACCACACGATGCGGTCCTTCTGGTCAGCAGGAACCGTGTCCGGTTCAACGACCACGGGATACGGCGCATGGATCAACCCGTACGCACTGTGGCGTTCCTCCTTGGCCAACTCGCGCGGCCTTTCTCGCCATGTTTCGAACGCGACCGTCACCTCGCACGGCTTCTCGCTCTCCGCCTCGACGCGGACGGCCGGATAGTTGGCGTCCACCCAAACACGCAGGACCACGCGCTCAGGCCCTTCGCCGGCTTCAATCAGGACCGCGCCATTCGTCACATCCAGCCTCTGCCGGAACGGTTTCCCCGCCACGAACGGATTCGGCGTCAACGAAACGCGCACCCGCCCCAGCTTCAAGAGCCGTCCGTTCTCGCTCCACGCATCGGTCTTGCTCACGTAGAACAAGAGGTCGCCGTCTTCCTCCACCCAGACGTTGAGTCCGATGTCGCCATTGCCAAGCGGCATGGACCCGGAGGAGTCCTTGCTGGG
>JAAEQP010000248.1 GCA_024231375.1 bacterium
GGGACGCGCCGTCGTCCCCGAACGCATGGACTGGACCATCATCCCCTTCTCGTCGAGCAGCTGAAAGAAAAGGAACCGGTCCGCCGGGGCCTCGAAGTAGGCGGAGCCGTCTTCTTCGACCGGCGCGTCGCCCAGGATGCGCTTGCTGTTGGTGCAGTTGTAGTTCATGGCCGGGGCCTGGTGCGTGTCGATGCCCCAGTGGTGGTTCACGCGGGTGAAGTGCCGTTTCGGCGGCGCTTCCACGACGCGTATGGTCTTGATGGTTCCGCGCGGGACGTCTTCCATGCCGGCGCCGCGATACACGTCCGCCACGTAGAACGTGGCCGTGCTCTTCTTGAGGTCCACCTGGTCAGGAATGACCGGCGGCCGGGTGCGTGCGGCCAGGGGCATGGGATCGAAACAGCCGGGCGCTTCGCTGTGCACGAGCATTTCGTTGCCGAACACGTCCAACAGGAAGAGGCCCATCTGCTCGCCTTCGCCCGTCATCCGCGAACACAGGAAGTACTTGTCCGAAAGGGGCCACGGGTCCTCGTACTTGATGGGAAGCTTGGTGAACGTGTCAATCCACGACGCGAGAGGATGACCGGGACCGGCCTTGCGTGGGGTGTCGGGGTTCGCCATTAGCGCTTGGATGTCGGCGGGCCAACTCTTCACGACCGGTTCCATGCCGTCGAGCCCCTTGCGGCGGTCGAGGAGCACGAGCGCGCCCCACGGCCTGTCGTGGCAGGCGCCGAAGACGGCGACGAACTGCTGACAGCCCCGGATGACGCGAGCGTCGAAGATGGCTCCCGGTGACCAGGCATTGTTCCCGTAGAGCAGCGCGTGCTGCGTGCCGTCCGGTCGAACGGTCCAGAGACCGAAGGAGGGGCCGAAGTGGCGGTCCACGTACTCCCACCGGTCGTAAAGGATACGGCCGTCCCCCATCACGCTCGGTCGCGACTCGAAGAGGTTGTTCCGGCCGATCTGGTGGACGTTCGCGCCATCCGCCTCCATGACGAACAGGTTCGCCTGGATGTGGCGGTTGCAGCCGCAATACTTCGGATCGCGCGTCGAAGCGAACACGATGCGGCCGTCGGGCAGGTAGGCCGGGTCGATGTCGGTAGCCTGGCTGCCGAACGTCAATTGCACGAGTCCCGTGCCGTCGGCGTTCATCTCGTAGATGTGCCAGGGCTTGGTTCCATCGGGACGCAGAGCGAAGAGA
>JAAEQP010000249.1 GCA_024231375.1 bacterium
GGCAGATACGCCGCCCCTACCGAAGAGGAAGCGCGACGCGCTCGGAGACCGTGCCACAACGGGGAGCGCGTCCGCGTTGTGCTCTTCTTGCCCTCGTCGTCATTTGGATTGGCATCGGGGTGTGGTATGGTTTCCGGGGTAAGGGGAATCGAATCCATCGCGTCCAATCTGAGAGGGGTCGCCCATGTTTTCTCGGAACACGCTCATCATCCTGTCTGTCTGCGGGATTCTACTCGCTGCACCGTTGGCGTCTGCCAAGACGATGGTGCTTGCGGAGAACGGCAACCCCGCCATGACCATCGTGACGGAGCGCGATCCGGACGGCATCGTGCTTCAGGCGGCTGAGGACGTGCAGCGCTACGTGAAACGGATGTGCGGGGTCGAATTGCCGTTGCGGACCGACGGTGACCGCGCGGATGGTCCGGGGATCTATATCGGCCGGTGCGGCCGCCGATCGTGGCAGCATCTTCCTCCCGCGGGCGGTAATCCGGAGACGTTCGGCGTTGCGGTGCGGGGTGACAGCATCTATCTGACGGGATACCAGTCGCCGGCCGTCGCGTTCGCGGCGGTGTCGTTTATGGAGGACGAATTGGGCGTGCGCTGGTTCGCGCCGGGCGCGTTGTGGGAGTACGTGCCGGAGGGCACGCCTGGCGGCCTTTCCGTAGACGTGATGGAGCGGGTGGTCGAGCCGGACTGGTCGTGCCGCGTTTGGTCGGGCCATGGCTGGACCGAGGAGTGGCGCGCATGGTTGCTTCACAACAAAGCCCTGTGCATTCCGCCGGTGCCGTTCCGCAACATGCAGAATTTCATGCACAAGATTTTCGCACCCGAGAAGTACGGCGAATCCAA
>JAAEQP010000250.1 GCA_024231375.1 bacterium
CCTTGGCCGGTGCGGACGGCACAGGGATTGCCTCGCCCGACGCGTGGGTGGCCGAACGAATTCGTCTCCTGGGCCTGCTTCAGCATTGGATTCTGGGCACGACCCCGCCAACTCCAGACAACCTGGCCGTGGAGGTCCTTGAGGAACGCAACGAGCCCGGTGCCTTGGTCCGGGAGGTGCAACTCAGTTTCGGACCGGACCGCAAGGCCCGTCTATGGGTGCAGGTCATGATTCCCAAGGGCGAAGGCCCATTTCCGGTATTCATGACCCAGCACAATCACCGGGCCTGGGCGCAGATTGCCTTGCGGCGTGGCTATGTGGCCTGCGTGTATGCGGGGTCCGACTCGCGCGATGACACGGACACGTTTCTTGAGGCATACCCGGAACACGACTGGTCGCGACTCACCCGCCGCGCGTGGGCCGCGGGCCGGTGCATCGACTACCTCGAACAGGTTGCTCAGGCCGACACGTCGCGCGTTGCCATCACCGGCCATTCCAGGAACGGCAAACTCTCGCTCATCGCGTCGGCGCTGGACCCACGCTTCGGCGCGGTCATTTCCAGCAGTTCGGGCGCGGGCGGATCTCTGGCAACGCGCTACTACTCGGAACAACACTTCGGCGAAGGCGTCGAACTCATCACACGCAGGTTCCCCGACTGGTTCCACCCCCGGTGGCGGTTCTTCACCGGCCGCGAAGACAAACTGCCCGTCGATCTCAATACCCTGGTGGCCCTCAGCGCACCCCGTGCGTGTCTGCTGAGCATCGCGCTCAACGACGCCGTTGAGGATACATGGGCCATGCAACAGACCTACCTCAGCGTGAAGCCGGTATACGGCCTGCACAGCGCGGAAGACCGCGTCCGTATCCTGTGGCGGCCCATGGCCCACGAAACCTGGCCCACGGTCGTTGAGCGGTTCGTGGACTGGTGTGACCTCCAGTTCCGTGGCGCCACTCCCGTGGACTTCCCCGAGCGCTTCATTCATCCGTGGGACTGGGACGCGTGGTGCGCGGCTCAGGGTGAGCAGGTGAACGCAGACGACTGTCCCAAGGTCGCTTGGGGCGAGCGGCCCGAACGGTCGCGCGCCGAATTGGCGGCCGCCGTCCGAACCATGCTGGGCACACCGCCGCCGACGGCCGCCAACGATGGCGGCATGACGGCGTCGTATGGTAGAGAACCAGGGCACATCGAGCGCCTGCTGAACCGGGATTCAATCGGCAGCGGCATCGAGAAGGTGGACTTGGTCTTCGGCGACTACATCAACGGCGACGTCTATCTACCGAAGGACCTGATCGGTTCGGGTGACAAGGCGCCCGCCATCCTGTGGCTGCATCCGGCGTGCGCATCGCGCGGCTACGTGCCTGCGTACGGCAAGGGCGAAGCTTGCTACAAGACCTTCGCCAAGGCGGGCTACGCGGTGCTCTGTTACGACCAGATTGGATACGGTCGCCGCATCGAAGAGGTGGAAGGCTTTTACAAACGGTATCCTGACTGGTCGCTGTTGGGGCATATGGTGCGCGACGCCCAGGCCGCGCTGACAAGCCTTGAAACGCTTCCCTACGTGGACAAGAGCCGCGTCTACGTGGTGGGCTACGGCCTCGGCGCAATGGTGGGGCTTCATCTATGCGCGTTGGACGACCGGCCCGACGGGTTGGTCTCGATATGCGGTCCCCAACCCTTCCGGCTGGACCCGCCGGATGGCGACACGGGTGGTATCGCCCGATGGGCGCAGGTCAGCATGCTCGCGCCGCGGTTTGGCCACTTCGTTGGCAAGGAAGACCGGTTGCCCTACGATCTCGACGAACTTCTCGGCGGTTTCGCACCCAAGCCCTTGTGTGTAGTGAGTCCGCAACTCGACCGTGAAGCGCGACTCGACGATGTGACCGAGGCCGTAGACTTGGCGCGAGAGGCCTACAAACGGACGCGGGCGAAGAAGAATCTGACCCAGCTCGCCCCGGAAGCCTACAATAATCTCGATGGTGCCATGGTCAAACGCGTAGTGGAATGGGTCGACGAGGTGAGTAAGCCATAGACTTTGGAGGACCCGGCCGTGGACGACGTCCGTTTCCCCTTGGTCGACGAGTTTCTGTGGACCCGGATGGATGTGGACCCGTCACGTCTGGCGCCCGGCCGCATCGTGGTGTTCGAGTCCCCCCGGCGCGTCAATCGCGAACTGGGCTACGGATACGTCGGCGGATGCTGGATCGTCCGGTTCCTCGACGGGCGTGCGGCGGCGAGCGTGCCACCCGGTACCGGCGCAGCCTGCCACGACCTACTGGGCCATCTCAGCGGTCCCGAAGACATTCGCGACCCGGAGACGATGTGTGCGCTCAAGGAGTATGTCAACCGTGGCCTCGCGCCCCAAGGTGTGCGCCCGGTCAACCGCGAGTTCGTCGACGTCTTCTTCGCCTGCAACCGGGACCATCTTCGGCGAGACGAATCCGGAACCTGCCGCCGCCTGACTGACCTGATCATCCCGCCGGCCGAAGGCCTCGGTTTGCCAACCCAATGCTTCCCTGACGGCATTTGCTACGGCGTGGTTGAGGAAGGCGAGGTGGCGTCCGTGGCCTACGCGCATCGCACGGGGTGTATGGAAGACCGCGTGGCGGACCTGGGTGTGGTGACCGCGCCGGGACACCGGCGGCGGGGATTCGCCAAGACGGCCGTGTCTGCCGTGGTGGACCACATTACCCGGAATGGGGGAGAGGCCCGGTACGCGTGTCGGCCCGACAATCACGCGTCAATCGCCACCGCCCGCAGCGTCGGATTCGTGCCCTACGGCACAAGCCTCAAGCTCACCGCGCCTGCGCCGGACTTCGCGTAGGGTTCGGTCTGCTACGCGACTTCGACGCCGTCCGGCACGTCGACCGTACTCTTGAGACTACCGTCGGCCTGTCGCTCATGCCGCACTGTGACGAGACCGCGCGGCGTTGGGAACGTCCCTTCGGCCCATTCCAGATCGCCCAGATGCGGTTCGACGGCAATGCGCGCGCATCCGGGCTCGAGCGAGCGGATGCCGAGCACATGTTGCGTCAACCAGGCCGTTGGCCCGGCCGCCCAACCGTGGCACAGGCTGTGGCGAAGCCCCTTGTAGCAGTAGTCGCCGAAATCGCCGTGGATGTCGTCCTTGCCTTCCGGCACCAAGTCCTCGATACCCGCCGCGTTCGTGGTCCACGACAGATGGAAATCTTCCCAGAACGTGGTCGCGCCCAAGTCGATCATGGCGCCCCAGTATCCGCGGATGGCGTCGAGGCAGCCTTGGTAGTCGCCGGCCATGGCGCGTGCCTGCAAGACATAGTATCCGTAGAAGGTGCTGAGCCCGTGCAGCGGCTCGACCGCCAGGATGCTGTGGTTGGTCTCGCCGGCCTCGGCGAGTCCTGCGATGGCCAGCAAGGCGCTGGCCTGTTTGCTCGTGGTGGGCGGCGGCGCATAATGGCGAAGTTTGGCCATGGCGTCCAGGCATCCCTGGTGCATCGCAGCATCGTCCAGCACGTGGCACAACTCAGCGCCCGCACGAAAGGCCATATACATGAGCGCATGCAACCCCGCGTGGATGGCCTGTTGATCGCCGCTCGATGGCCAGTCGAGGAACCGGTGGCCGGTGAGCGCTTCAGACCCGTTCTCGGCAATCTCGCCCTGCAGCCGCTTCAGCAACCCGTTCAGGTATTCGCGCTGTTCGGCCAGATACTCCTTGTTTCCGTGGTGCAGATACCAACAGTGTTGAATCAGAATCCACCACAAGGAATACGAACTGATACCGTTCATCCACCCCGGAAGCGGCGTCTTGCCCTTCACGTAATCAAGACTTTCGGGCACGATGCTCTGATCGCCGAACACCGTGTTGATGACCATGGTCTCGGGATGCATGTCGCCGATCCAGACCAGCCGGTCGCGCTTGATGCCGTCCCACAGCATATCCTGCATGCAGAGATGGACCGTGTAGGCGCCCGTCTGCCAGATCTGGTTCAGACGGTCGTCGTTGCACGAGAAGGTTCCGGCATAGTCCAGGTCGCGGTAGATGAAGACCGCGCGGACCGCTTCCACATGGAGTTCCGTGTTGGGTTCCAGCAGGTCGATGCGCACGAACCGGAACCCCGTGTTTCCGATTTCTTCGTAGCCGTACCACGGGATGTCGCAGACGTGGTTGTGGATGGCATGATCGTTGTTGGGCTCGCCCATGGCCTCGCTGGCCGATTCGCCGAACCGTATCCGCACGCGTATCGGTTTGTGTCCGGGCGATCTGCCGTTGGTGACGCGTACGCCGCCGTGCAGTTCACGTCCGAAATCCAGCAACACGCTGGGTTCCGTGCCCTTGTGCTTCATCACGCACATCGCACCATTCGGGTCGAGCAGACGTTCCGCATCCGGCACACCCGATTGCCACACGATCCGTTTGGGCATCACAAGCCGCCGCACCCGCGGGTCCGGCTGGGAATTCTCAACGGTCAGCTTCATGCTCGCAGTCTCCTCTCGCATGTCTTATGGGCCCGAAGGGGCCGGAGGGGTAGAATAGCCTTAAACGGGGGCGATTCCAAGTCTTTGCAGAAGCCAAACAGACGCCCGCTGACCGAGCGGAGATATGTCATAATGACACACGGACGAAAATCGACACCCATGAACATCGGGGGGCAACATGATGGGAATCAGTCGACGTGAGTTTCTGAAGGTATGCGGTGCGGGGGCGTGCGCGGCGGCGGCTGGATGCGCGACCACAACGGATACCGCGCCCCAGGCGCTGCCGAACATCGTCCTATGCATGGCCGACGACCAGGGCTGGGGCGACATGGCCTACAACGGCCACCCCAAGCTGAAGACGCCCAATTTCGATGCCATGGCTGCCGACGGTATGCGCTTCGACCGGTTCTACGCCGCGGCTCCGGTATGCACGCCCACGCGGGGCAGTGTGATGACGGGTCGACACCCGAACCGCTACGGGTGCTTCCAATGGGGCCACTGCTTGCGGCCTCAGGAGATCACCGTGGCCGAAGCGCTGAAACGCGCCGGCTACGTCACCGGCCATTTCGGGAAGTGGCACCTCGGTTCGGTGGAGAAGGGCAGCACGGTGAACCCCGGCGCCAGCGGATTCGACGAATGGCTGTCCGCGCCCAACTTCTTCGACAACGACCCCATCCTCAGCCGGGAAGGCACGGCGGTCCAGTTCCAAGGCGAGAGTTCCATGGTCACGGTCGATGCAGCCGTCGAGTTCATGCGGAAACACGCCGGTGGCACGCGTCCGTTCCTGGCCGTGGTGTGGTTCGGGTCGCCCCACAATCCCCACCGCGCCATTGACGAGGACCGCGCCCCCTATGCGGAGGAGTCGGAGAAGTTCCAGCATTTCTACGGCGAGATCACCGGGATGGATCGCGCATTTGGCAAGCTTCGGGGCGAATTGGGGAATCTGGGAATCCGCGACAACACCATTCTCTGGTATTGCAGCGACAACGGCGGGCTGTCGAAACTGGGCGCTACGGGTGGCCGGGGTCACAAGGGGCAGGTATACGAGGGCGGATTGCGCGTGCCGGCGATCCTCGAGTGGCCCGACACGCTCCTGGCGCCGCGCGTCACGGACATTCCGTGTTGCACGTCGGACATCTACCCCACCTTGCTGGACATCGCCGGGGTCCAGATGGACAACCAACCGCCGCTGGACGGACTCAGCCTTGTGCCGCTCCTCAACTGGCGCATGACGGCCCGACCGAAACCCATTGGCTTCTGGCATCACCCCACCAAGGGCATCGGCACGCCGAGTGCGGTGTGGATGGCCGAGTTGTTGGCCGCGCAACAGGCGGGGAAAGACATCAGCGACCCCGCTCGATTGCGGCCCGAGGCCGGCAATCTCGACACCCGGTATCCCGAAGACGAGTTCCCAGGCCATACCGCGTGGCTGGACTGGCCATGGAAACTCCACCGCAAGCAGGACAAGGACGATCCCTCCGCCATCGCCCTCGAACTGTACAATCTGCTCGGCGACCCCATGGAAGCACGCGACCTCGCCACTGAACAACCTACCCGTACCAACGCCATGCGCGCGGAACTGGAGGCTTGGCTGGCCTCCGTGGTTCGGAGTCTGAACGGGGAGGACTATGGGTGAGACACACCGAGGGAGACGCGCACGTGACAGGGCAACCGGAGCCGTCCGCGACGTCGGCTTCGGTCTCGAACGATCCGGCGCCCGGCCAACAGGGAATTGTGGGACTGTTCGGATCGGTCGGCTATGACGAGACGTATGACTACAAGAAGCACAGGAAGGGAGCTGTGAGCGGTCACCTGGATCGTGAACGGTCGCTCCTCCGCCGCATACGTGCCCTGCTCGGTTTCTTCATGCTGGCCCTGATCGTGAGCGGTGTGACGGCCTTTCCCATCCGAACCGAGATGAACATCCTCGCACGCTGGATGGGCGAGGGGTCGACAATCGGGTCTTGGTGGCCCGCCATGGGCGCATGGATCTCGCACGTTCACGAGGGCGTCGCCGATACCCATTCGTCTTACCCGTTCCTGTTCTACGGGACGGACTGGCTGGCATTCGCGCACATCGTGATCGCCATCGCGTTCATTGGCCCGTTGCGCGACCCCGTCCGGAACGTGTGGGTGGTCGAGTTCGGGATGATCGCGTGCGTGTTGGTCATCCCGTTGGCCTTGATCTGCGGGGGCATTCGCGGCATACCGCTCTTCTGGCAGATGATTGACTGTTCCTTTGGCGTGGTTGGTATCGTTCCCCTCTGGCTGGTTCGCAGGGACATCCGGCGGCTTGCTGGTCTGAAGGACCCACGAGGAGAACCATGACCGCCCACGAGGCCGTCAAGGACCGTTGACAGGCCTCATCCCCGGCAATCTCGACATGGTCACCATGGGCTGAAGCGCATCGGCCAGGCTCAACGTGCCGAAACAGATGTAGATCCAGTCGTCGTGCCCGAGCGTTTCGCCGGACGCGATCAACGCCGGGATGGACTGCGCGCTGTCGGGCGAGAACATCCTCGACACGGCGCGCTGGATGGCCACGCGAATCTCAACATCGTCCGGGTCGATGGCGTGGCGCCAGTAGGCCAGACCGCCCAGGTTGAGCGCTGTGCGGCCGCCGCCTGTCAGCCACCAGTCATTCCCGGCGTTCGCGACCATCTTGTCGTGGAACGTCTTCCGCATGAACTCGGCGTATGCCACCTTGCGCGCGGGGTCCTGTGCCATCGCGTGGGCGTACAGGTAGCTCTCAATGTACGCGCCGTTGAGCGATTGTGCGCGTTCCATCAGCCAGTCTGCGTCTTTCGCGGCACGGTCTTCGAGCGTCGCGTCGTCGCGCAGCCGGGCATGGGCGTAGGTTGCGGCCAACGTACAGCCGATGGTGTACGTATTCTTCTCCGGCGCGAAAATGCGTGTGGGCGTCTGAAGCGGCACAATCGGGCGTTGTCCGTAGTCCTGCAGGCACCAGCCCACCCCGATTCCGCCCGTCTCCACTCGGAACGACTCGCGGTAGGCCATGTAGCGGTCCAAACTGGCTAGGTACGTCTCACGCCTCGACCCTGAGGCGTAGCATGCCGCCTGGGCCACGCACACCGCGATTTCGCCGCCGTCCGCCACGTAGCATTCCTCGCCGCGTTTGCCGATGCCATAGCCCATGCGGTAGCCGCCGTCCTCGCGCTGTTCCGCTACGACCTTGGCGTCGACCCAGCGCAACGCCGCATCGCGGTACGATTCGTCACCGAACAGGTCGTATGCCGCCAACAGGGCGCGCATGCCGCGGCTGTCGATGAACCGGTTGCCATGGAGTTGGCCGTGCGTCTCGGCATAGTCGCGCAAGAAGTCACAGATGCCACGAAAGGTGTCCAAGGGATCAAGTGCGAACCCGAGGTCTCCCACTACGGAATGCTCGGGCACGCCTCTGACCGACACCTTGAGCGTGTAGGGGCGCGTATCAGATACGACCGGCGCGGACACGGGCAAGTCTACCCGCTGCAGCTCCGCTCCCGGCGCCACCGGGGTCCATTCCGATTGAAGCATTTCGCCGTTCCGCCTGAAGGCCGCCGCAATCTCCACGGGATGTGGACACGTAGGCGGTACGATCAGGTCCGTGCGCACCGACAGTACCGGCCCCTCGCCACCTGCCGTGAACTCGGGTTCGACATTGGCCATCAGGACACCCGTACGTGCAAGGTCGAGTCCATGCTGAACGGCTTGGCGCAGCAGGGGAGAGGCGTCCAGCGCGTCCACGGGAATGCCAAACACGACATGCCGTCCTCCGGCCATGGGGCCATCGAGGAACGCCGAGAACCGTCCGGCGCAGTAGGAGGCGCCGGCTGCATCGCGGGCTGTGAGAAGCGGTTTCGTCAAGGCGCGCGGTGTCTCGCTGAAGCGATGTTGGATCTTGTGCCCGCCTGATGAGATCGAGGGTCTCGGTACAGGCACGACCGCCCATCGCCCCTCCTCCCTTTCGCGGGCATAGGGCGTGGCTACGCTTCTCGGTGCGTGGATCGCCGTGCCCCGCATCGACCGGCTCGCGGCGAAAGGGGCCGGGATGTACTCCTCCGCGCCCACAGGCTCTCCAAACCACCGGCGGACGGAGCATAGCGGGTCCTTGAAGCGGGGCAATGTTCGTAACCTTGCGGACGGTACGGCCGCCTCCTCGAAACGGAGGTTCCTCACTTCGAAAACGCGGGAGCCGGTGCCCACCATGTTCGCGGTCATTCCGAACGCCAGCGTACGCACCTCACCGGGTCGGCAGTAGTCGCCGCCGGCCGCGCGCTCCGGCGTGTTGTACGACACGAAGTCCGCCAAGTGAATCCGGTACTCACACCAGCCCGTGTCCAGGGTGGCGATCGTCTTCCACCGGGACCCGTCGGCTGCCGTGATCTCCACGCACACCCGGGGCATGCCGCCAGCATCGCGTGCCTCGAAGGCAACGGCCGCATCCGTGAAAGGAAGCTCGGGAACCCGCATCCCCCGGTAGGCGTAGCCTCTGAAGTCCTTCGCCACGAACCGGGCGGCGCGATCGCCCGGGCCGGGCCTCATCGACAAGTCGACCCCCGCTTGGGCATGCCCCTCGGTCCACGGTTCATCCAACGCCAATGGTACCGCCTTCGAAGTGCCCGCCGCGACAGGGACCCACTCGCCGTCCACCTGCGCGAGGGCCTGAGTGAGCGGCGCCCCGCCGAACACCACCAGTCCGCCTCCGCCCTCCATGAACGCGACGAGGGCGGCGCTCGCGGCTGCCGGATACGCGCCAGCGTCGGGGAGTACCAGCAGGTCCGGGCCCGTTGCGGCACTCAGCGCCGCAGCCAGCCCGTCGGCATCTATGCCGCCTGTTGCGTATCCCGCATCGCTGAGGGCGTTGCGAATGGGGGACACGGACGCATCATCGGCTCTCGTCCAGATGGCGCCTGTCGGCGGCGCGTCTGCCGCGACGGCACAGACGCACGGCAACAACGCCGTCAGCGCAACGGAAGAGATCGTTCTCCACAGGTAGGTAGTCATCGCTATCCTTCATTCATGGAGGCAGCGTCTGGCGGGAACCTGCCGCACGTCCGCGTACGTCCCTACCGGCTCTGGTTCGACATCAACGCGCGCACGTAATCCAACGCCTGTTGCGCGCGCTCGCTTTTCGGGTCGTTGCGTAGGAGGATCTCGAATTGCCGCGTGGCCTGCTCCAACTCGCCCGTCTTGATCAGAGACGCGCCGAGGTTGAACCGGGTTATGGCCTCCTTCGGAAACGAGCGAAGCACGATCTCGTACTGCTCAATGGCCCCCTCGTAATCCTCCCCGGCGGCCAGGGCTAATCCCAGATTGCTGCGTGCGCCAATGTGGTTCGGGTCCGTCTCTATCACCCGGCGGTACTGCGCCATGGCTTCGTCCGCGCGGCCCAGTCCTTCGAGTGCAAGGGCCAAGTTGTAGCGTGCGTTCACGTAGAAGGGGGCGACCTCCAGGGCGCGTTCGAACTGCGCCAGCGCGTCCTCTACCTGGCCCGACTGGCCAAGAATCGCGCCGAGATTCGTGTAGGGCGCCGGATAGTCCGGCGCGATTGCGATCGCCGCGGTGAAGTGTTCGATGGCCTTTTCCGTACGGCCGGCGCGCGCGAGTACTTGGCCCAGGTTGTTGTGGGCGACGTGGTTGTCTTCGGTGACCGCCAGGGTGTGGGTGAAGAGGGTCTCGGTGTTCCGCCAGTGCCGCACCTGGATCCCGGCCACAACGGCGAGCGCGATGATCGCGGCCGTCCCCAGCGCCGGTACAACGGCCTTGTGCAGCCGCAGCCGTGTCGCGAGTGCGGGCACCCCCCAGCAAACGATGACGAACAGACCCGTGTATGACAGGTACGTGTACCGGTCGGCCCACGCCTGATCGCCCGCTTGCAGGATGCCGATGACCGGCCCCAGCGAGATCGCGAACCAGAGCCAGCCCACCAGCAGATAGGGTGCGCGCCGCGCCAGTGCGACAAAGGCAATGGTCAGCACGAGGAGCGCCACGGCCGCCACGATCACGCCGACCACCGGCACCTCGGCCCCCGGATGCGGGTAGAACGGCGCCAGCCGGGTCGGCCAAACGAGCTTGGCCAGATACGTGCCGTAGGCAACGATGGCGTTGAGGACTCGAACGACCAGCGACAGTTGCGTGGTACTGTGCATGGCGCCGCTGCCGCCTGCCGCGAACAGGGTGACCACCGCCGAAATCGCCGACAGCGCGAAGAGGGGGAGTTTCTCGAGCACCAGGCGCTTCACGTGCCCCATGCCGGGTCCATCCAGGCGCTTCAACGGCCAGACGTCGATCAGAATCAGCAGCACGGGCACGGTGATCAGGATGCCCTTCGCCATCAGGCCCGTAGCGAACAGCCCCGCCACAGCCGTCATGCGCCGCACCGAAGGCCGATCCACGTAATCAAGATAGGCCCACAGTGTCAGGAACAGGAAGAGGGTGCTCAACACATCCTTCCGGCTTGCGATCCAGGCGACGGGTTCCACATGGAGGGGATGCACGCCGAAGAAGGCTGCGCAGAACGCGCTCGCCCACACCGCGCCCGTGGCCCGGCGGAGTACAAAGAACAACAGAATCGTGTTGGCGAGGTGGATCAGAAGGCTGGTGCCGTGGAATCCGCGTCCGCTCATGCCGTACACAGTCGCGTCCAGCATATACGAGAGCAGCGTCACCGGATGCCAATGGCCGATGACCGTGGTGGCGAAGGCATTCCGGATGCCGTGGACGGTCAGTCCCTGATGCACGACGGGGTTGTTCGCCACCAAGGCAGGGTCGTCGTAGTCAACGAAATCGTAGGCCACTACCGGCGCGAACACGGCCACCGTGAGACCGGCCAAGGCCAGGCAGATCAGGCCAAGGGTTCGCACATCTGTGCCGCTGCCGGTCATCTCCGGCCGGGACCGACGCGGTCACTTCGTGACCGAGCCTTGTTCACGCGGACACCTCCCATCGCCGCACGCCGATGCGCGATAGATACGTGGGAATCATCTGGAACCTCGAATCCACCGCGGGGAGCGCATCGATAAATGCCCGTTTCCGTGCACCTTCCGCGCCGCACAGAATCGTCAACGAACCGCCTTGTCCTCCCGCACCATTCACCTTCCACCCAAGCGCCCCGTGCTCTCTGGCCAAGTCGATGACCGCGCGCGCCTCCTCCGACACGAGCGCGGGATGCAATCCGGCCTGGGCTTCGGTGTTTCGGATCATGGCTTGGCCCAAGGCCTCGAAATCGCACGCGAACATAGCGTTCTTCCCGGTCTCCGCCGCGGACCGCAAAGGTTCCAGGGCGGACTTGTCGGCGTCCTTCCGGTCGAGCCTGGCGATCACGTCGCCATGCACGTCGCTGGACGAGTGCGCCTCGCCGAGGAACACCAATACCAACCGCCGCTCAAGTTCCCACCACACGCTGTTCGGTACCTGGATCTGCGAGACGGACGCGTACGGGTAGTTGAACATCTCGATGAAGCAAACGCCCCCGTACGCCGAGCAGAGTTGGTCCTGAATCCCGCATTGGAGCCCCAATTTTTCGGTCTCCACGCGGTGGGCGATCCGCGCGATTTCGTGGGGCGTGCGCCGACCGTCCGTGAGCAGGTCGAGCGCTCCCAGTAAGGCCACCGTCACCGCGGCCGACGTGCCTGTCGAGGCGCCGGCCGGCGCCGCCGAGAACAGGCTGACCTCGAACGATAGCGACTCCGGCAGGTCCATGATGTCGATGGACGCCTCCAGCAGGGGGTGTCGATCATACTCGATCCTACCGGGCTCGATGTGATACCGGTCGCCGAAGTTCTCCGCGTTGATCGTGATACGCGGTTTGTCGGGCCGTGTTTCCCGAACGTAGATCTGAACCTCCGCGTAGGGGTAGACGCCGACATTGAACACGGCCCCCTTCTCCGCGAACCACGTGTCCGTCCAGCCGCCCAGGTCGCATACCCGGATCGGGGCCATGGCGTTTATCACGCGCGTTCGCCCAGTACCTTCAGCCATTGCGCATCTCCTCCCCGCTCGGGACGTAGTTGGTCACTCCATCGGCCGCCCGCATGTGTCCGACACCGTCAGCCGTGGACATCAAGGGCATTCTAGCATACGCGCGGAGATGCGTCCGACGCCGAAGCGAGGGGAAAAAAAGAAACTCCGCGGCAGACCGGCTGAACCGGTCCGCCGCGGAGTGTGCAATCCGCAAAGGCTGACTACTTGCCTTTGAGTTCGACCGTGGCGCCGACGCCTTCGATCTTCTCTTTGATCTCGTTGGCTTCGGCTTCGTCGCAATCTTCCTTGACCGGGGCCGGAGCGCTGTCGACCAGTGCCTTGGCTTCTTTGAGGCCGAGACCCGTAATCGCGCGGACTTCCTTGATGACCTGGATCTTCTGGCTTCCGATGTCCTTGAGGATGACGTCGAACGCGCTGGGGCCTTCGTCCGCCGCGGCTTCGCCGCCGCCAGCCATCGGCATCATGCCGCCCATCATCATGGGAGCAGCAGCTTCGACACCGAACTTCTCTTCAAGGGCCTTGACCAGTTCACTCAGCTCGAGCACGGACAGCTCGGCGATCTCTTCGATAATCTTATCCAACTTTTCGGACATTGACTCTGTCTCCTTCATTTCCAATTCGAAAACCGCGCGAGCTAGGCGGCTTCGGCTTCTTCCTTCTGTTTCTTAATCTGGTCGAGCACGTTGACCATGTTGCGCATGGGCGCGTTGAGAACGCCGACAAGATTGCGCAACGGCGCGGCAATAGTACCAACGACCTGGGCAAGCAAGGCGTCGCGAGACGGCAACTCGGCCAGAGCGTTGAGCTCCTGCAGCGAGACGGCCTTGCCTTCGAGGATCCCCCCGTTCATCTCAACGACGGGGACTCCCTTGTTGAATTCCTTCAGGACCTTGGCCGGGGCGACCGGATCGTCACAGAAGGCCCATGCGATGGGACCGTCCAGGCACGCGGCGACGTCGGAAAGATCCAAATCGTCCAGGGCGCGCTTCACCAGGGTGTTCTTGAAAACCTTGAACTCAACGGATTGGTCGCGCAGCTTGCTCCGCAACTCGGTAACCTGCTCGGCATTGATGCCGATGTACTTGGTTGCGATCGCGATTTGGCTCTTCTCGACCTTCCCCTTGAATTCCGCAACAACTTCAAGTTTTTCGGGTTTTGGCAAAAACATTCACCTCCTTCCATTCGCCTACATAAAAAAATCCCGCACAGTCAAAGACAGTGCGGGACAGATTGCATACTCTGTCAATTCGATCCGCGGTCTCGGCAGGCACTCTTTAAGGCCTTGCGGCCACCGGCTGTCTCCGACCTTCGGCATGGCGGACCTTTCCGATCCATACCGAGGTGCGAACTCTACCAAACGAGCCGGTCTCGTGTCAAGTTGTCCGCGGAATTGACATCGTCCAGTCCATATGCTAAACTCCGCGTCACTTGAACGTTGAAGAAGAGACACCAGTCTCTCACCCTGTGGCGGCCGAGGTCAGCCAACAGGGTTAATGACCCCAACCGGGGTGTTATGCCCGTTTAACGGCAGAAGGCTGGTGCTTTCTGCCGTTTTTTTTGTCGGGCATGTACCCGATTCTTATCGGGCACGTACCCGACGCTGAGTCGGGCCTGTACCCGATTCTTATCGGGCGTTCACGCGACGTCACGCCGGGTGCGTATCCGGCCGGATGCCGCGTGAGAAGACGAACAGCCGTCTGAAAGCGAAAGGAGGTGTTCTTATCGCCAAGCCAGATCAACGGGTTCGAATTAACGAACGAATCCGCGCCCGCCAAGTGCGGGTGATCGGCGACGATGGTGAACAACTGGGCATTATGAGCCCGCAGGATGCCTTGCGCGATGCCGAAGAGCAGGGCTACGACCTGGTTGAAGTGGCGCCCAACGCCACGCCTCCCGTATGCCGGATCATGGACTACGGGAAGTACAAGTACCAACAGAGCAAGCGCGAGAAAGAGTCAAGAAAACACCAGCACGTGATCACGGTCAAGGAAGTCAAGTACCGTCCGAAGATCGACATCCACGATTTCGATTACAAGACGAATCACGTGCGCCAGTTCTTGCAGGAAGGCAACAAGGTCAAGATCACCATCATGTTCCGGGGACGGGAGCTTGCCCACCCCGAGTTTGGTCATCAGATCATTCAGCGCGTCGTTGACGGCACAAAAGACCTCTGCCAGGAAGAGTACAGCAATGTCTCTCGGCTCAGGTTGGAAGGCCGGAACATGTCGCTGGTGCTTTCGCCCGCGCGCTAGCGTGGACTAGTTTATCGTTTGAGACCGCGCCGCCATGGAGCTGGGGTGATTGCCCCCTTGCGCCACTGGAGCCGACCATGGCGGATGCTGAGAGAATGACAGCCGGTGGATGCCGCACGCTGGGCGTCCCGTGCCGGGAGCAACGGAGGGTGTACCATGCCGAAGATTAAGACGAACAAGTCCGCTTCCAAGCGGTTCAAGAAATCGAAGACCGGCAAAATCAAGCGCCACAGCGCATACGCGCGGCACTTGATGACCAGCAAGTCCCCCAAGCGCAAGCGCAGGTTGCGCAAGGCGACGGGAGTCAGCGAGGCGGACGCGAAGCGGATCGCGCGGCTGTTGCCCTATAGCTAGAACCGGCCAGAACCCGTCCGGGTGGACGGTGTAGATACACGAAGGGAGCTTCATAATGCCACGATCAACAAACGCACCGGCTTCGCGAGAACGCCGGAAAAAATACCTCAAGCGTGCGGCAGGCTACCGTGGTAGCCGACATCGCCTTCTCAAGACCGCGCGCCAGGCCGTCGAACAAGCGGGCGTGTACGCGTATCGCGACCGCAAAGTGCGCAAACGCGACTTCCGCAAACTGTGGATCGCACGCATCAACGCCGCCACTCGCGCGTCGGGCCTGAACTACAGCCGCTTCATCCGCGGTCTGAAACTTGCCAACATCGACCTCAACCGCAAGGTTCTGGCCGACATGGCGGTGACGGACGAGGCCGGATTCACCAAGTTGGTGGAGCTTGCCAAGGCGCAGCTAGAGGCCGCGGCATAGCAATGCGCATTGTGCCCGCTGTCGATATTCGCGGGGGCCTCTGCGTCAACCTGGTCCAGGGAGACTACGGCCAGGAAACCGTGTTTTCAGAAGACCCCGCTGCCCAGGCGGTGCAATGGCACTCCCTGGGTGGCGAGGTAGTTCATCTCGTCGATCTCGACGGCGCCAAAGAAGGCCGTGTGTGCGCTGAGCCCCAATTGCGCGCCATCGCCCAGGCGGGGGTGCCCTACGAAATTGGCGGCGGCATACGCTCCATGGCGTCGCTGGACACCATCTTCGACTGTGGCGCGGCCCGCGCTATCCTTGGCACGGCCGCTCTGCGCGACCCCGGCTTCCTGCGCGAGGCCGTCGCCGCGTTCCCTGGCAAGATCGTGGTCGGCATCGACGCCAACGACGGCAAGGTCGCCGTGCGAGGCTGGCTTGACGTCACTGAGAAGAACGCCGTCGCCTTCGCGCGTGAAGTGTGCGAGGCCGGCGCAGTCCGAATCGTCTACACCGACATCCTCAGCGACGGCATGATGGGCGGTCCCAATCTTGACGCCACCCGCGCCGTTGCCGAAGCCGTCGATATCCCCGTCACCGCTTCGGGCGGCATGTCGTCCCTCGACGACGTGCGCGCCGTGGCCCAACTCGAACCCGCCGGTGTCGACGAAGTCATCATCGGACGCGCCCTCTATCTCGGCGTATTCACGCTCCCGGAAGCCATCGCAGTCGTCCGGGAGTCGCCATGAGTCCCCGGTACGACATCGTCACCATCATCGGCGCCGGCTTGCTGGGCGCGTCGCTGGGGCTGGCGCTCAAGGCCCGGAACGCCGTGGGCATCGTCCGCGCGGTTGGACACCGTCAATCCACACTCAATACGGCCAAAACCCGTGGCGCGGTCGACGAAACCTACTTGGACCCGGCCGAAGCCTGTACCGGTGCGGACTTGGTCGTGATCTGTGCGCCAGCCGCCCCCATACCGGGCATCATGGACCAAATCCGTCCCGTCTGTTCGCCCAACGCCACCGTGACCGACGTGGCCAGCACCAAAGGGACCATCTGCGCCCACGCCCGTGATACATGGCCCAAACCGCTCCGGTTCGTCGGCAGCCATCCCATGGCCGGTTCCGAGAAGTTTGGACCCGAACACGCGGACGCCTCGTTGTACGAGGATTCTTTCACCATCATGGAACCCCGAAGAGACTGCCATGCTCCCGACGCGTGGGATACCGTCTCTGAGCTTTGGCGCAGCGTGGGGTCTTCCGTCATCGAGATCGAACCGGAACTGCACGACGCCCTTGTGGCACGCACGAGCCACCTGCCCCATGTCGCCGCGGCCTGTCTGGCCGAAGTGGCCGCGTCTCAGGGCGATATCCGGCCTGTAGTGGGCAACGGCTTCCGCGATGTCACCCGCATCGCCGCGGGCCGAACCGAGGTGTGGCGCGACATCTGCCTGACCAATCCGGAAGCCATCGTCGGAGGATTGGACGAGTTCATCGAACGGCTGCAAGCCGTTCGCGACGCGATACACCGGCAGGATGCGGAGGCTCTGAGCGAGTTCTTCGAATCCGCGCAACACGCGCGGCGAAAGGCGGTCGAGGAATGAAAGGGCTCTTCATCACCATCGAAGGCGTGGAAGGCAGCGGTAAGTCCACCCAGATCATCCGGCTCAAGCACGACCTCGAGTCCGAAGGGCACACCGTCGATGTCACGCGGGAACCCGGCGGCACCGGCATCAGCGAATCCATCCGCAGACTCCTCCTCGATCCCGCGTTGACTGGGATCAGTCCTGTCGCCGAACTTCTGCTCTATCAGGCCGCCCGTGCCCAGCATGTGGACGAACGCATCCGGCCCGCCCTTGAGGCAGGGCATGTGGTCATCTGCGACCGATTCGCCGATTCGACGACTGCGTACCAAGGCGCCGGCCGCGATCTGAAAATGGACATGATCCTCGAACTGCACCACCTCGCCACCCGCGGCGTGTGGCCGGACCTCACCATTGTCCTCGACCTTCCCGTCGAGAAGGGTCTCAGCCGGGCCGCGCAAGTGCATGAACCCGACCGGCTGGAAAACGAGCCCATCGACTTCCATCAGCGGGTACGCGAAGAGTTTCTGCGTCTCGCCGATCGTGAGCCCGATCGCGTCAAGATCGTGGACGCCGCCCTGCCGGTCAACGAAGTGAGCCGTTCCATCTGGGGCCATGTGGAGGGGATTCTACAGACGCCATGAGCCTAGCCCGGATCAAGGATCAGGAAGTGGCCGTGCGGTTGCTGACCAATGTGCTGCAACGCAATCGCATCCCCAACGCCATGCTCTTCTGGGGTCCGCCGGGCGTCGGCAAGTTCACCACCGCCATGGAAATGGCCAAGGCCGTGAACTGCCGCGAAGAAGCCGCCAACGCCTGCGACGAGTGCCTCCAGTGCAGGAAAGTGGCCAGCGGCAACCATCCGGACGTGCGCGTGGTCGTGCCCGCTGCCAAGTCCCGCATGATCATCAAGGAGCACATCGAGGAAGTCAACGAATTGGCCTCGCTACGGCCTTATGAGTCCAAGTGGCGGGTCTTCATCTTCGAAGACGCCGACCGTATGAACATCCGCGCCCAGAACTACTTCTTGAAAACCCTCGAAGAGCCTCCGGGGCAGAGCCTGTTCATCCTGTTGACCCAGTTCCCGCGCACCCTGTTCGCCACGATCCGGTCGCGCTGCCAGATGGTGCGGTTCCGCATGCTGACGGCCGAGACCGTCTCGGCCCTGCTCCAGGAGCACCGGGACGTGACCCCCGAGGTCGCCCAAGCCGTCGCCGAAGTGGCGGAAGGACAGATGACGCGCGCAATCGATCTCGTCGAAACGGAACGGCGCGATGTGATTCTGTCGGTGATCGAACGCCTAGCCGGGGGCGACGATCCCGTGTCGCTCGCTGAGGAGTTCGCGAAGCATTTGGCCGACAAGCGCAAGCAGATCGAGGCACAAGTCAACGCCGAACTCAAAATCGACCGGCAGGAAGAGGTTTCGCGGGAAGATCTCGAGAAAGTGAAGGAAGAGCGGCTGGCGCAAATGAACGCCGTCGTCAAACGTGATATACTCGAATACTTGTACCTGATGGAAACGTGGTATCGAGACGAATTGATCTACACCGCGCTCGGCGACTCGAATCGCGTATGGAACCGGGACCAGGTGGATCGTCTGGCGAGCCAAGCATCGTCCGATCCGGGATCGAAGATCCTGGCCATTGAACGGGCTCGTACGTACCTGGACCGATTCATACCGGAAGACCGGGTGTTTCGCGACTTGTTTTTCACCTTGAGCGCACCGTAGCAACCGGCCCGGAGCACTACACGAATGCAGACTGTGCGAGTTCGACTGCGCAAACCCACGCGCGTGTTCACCTTTCGTTGCGACAACATCACCCTGAAACGGGAAGACTCCTGCATTGTACGCAGCGACCGGGGGCTCGAATACGGCGTGTGCATCATGCCGCCCGAGACATGCTCCGACGACTTGAAGGACCGCGTGAAGATGTCAGTCGTGCGCAAGGCCACCGAGAGCGACGAACATACCTTCGACGTCATCCAGTCGGAAGAGGCCAAGGCCCGCGAGATCTGCAAGAGCAAGATTTCCGAGCACAAACTGGGCATGAAGCTCGTCGATGTCGAGTACACCTTCGACAAACACAAGATCGTCTTCTACTTCACCGCCGCCGAGCGGGTCGATTTCCGCCATCTGGTGCGCGACCTTGCCCAGGATCTCAAGACGCGGATCGAACTGCGCCACATCCAAGTGCGGGACGAGGCGAAAATCGTGGGTGGTCTCGGCGTATGCGGGCGCGAGTTGTGCTGCGCGACGTGGCTCCCCGAGTTCAAGCCCATCTCAATGAAGATGGCCAAGCGCCAGAACCTCTCGCTCAATCCTTCCAAGATCAGCGGGCAATGCGGACGACTCCTGTGCTGCCTCGAGTACGAGAACGAGAACTACGAGGACGTGCGGAAACGGAAGCGCACCGAAGCCGCCGAGCAGGCGCGTAAACAGGCTGCCGAGGCCGATCGGACCGGCGGCCGCGAAGCTGACGCCGCTCAACCCGCCCGGGAACCGCAGGGCACCCCGAGACAGGATGCTCACCCGCAACGCACCGAGGCGCCTGCCCCGCGCGACGCCGAAACGGCCGGCCCCACCCAAGCGCCCGCCGATTCAGCCACACCAGCCGGATCACAAACCCAAGGCGGGTCGGGTGACGATCAGCAGCCCAAACGGCCGCGCCGTCGCCGGGGACGCCGCAGAGGCCGCAGACGAAGCGACCAAGGGGCGCCGGGTTCCTCCGGGTCGCAGGGCTCAAGCGGATCGTCCGGCTCCAGTGGCACAGCCGGGCCCAGCGGCGGGGGCAGTCAGTAGTTCATTCATGCGTCTCGTTGACACACACTGTCATCTCCAGGATCCCAAGTTCGACGACGATCGCGACGCGCTCCTGGCCAACACGCTCCACCATCTGGCCTGGATCGTAGTGGTCGGCGACACACTCGCTTCGAGCCGCCAAGCCGTCGAACTCGCTTCGGACCGCGTGTTCGCCACGGTCGGTGTCCATCCGCACAACGCCGCCGAATTCGGATCGGCCACGCCGGATGCGCTACGGGATCTCGCCGCCGCGCCGCACGTGGTCGCGTTGGGCGAGATCGGGCTCGACTACTACTACGACTTCTCGCCCCGCGACACCCAACGCCGTGCCTTCGTCGAACAACTCATCCTCGCCCGCGATCTGGGTCTGCCGGTTGTCATCCATTGCCGGGACGCCCAAGACGACCTCGCGGCTGTCCTTGACGGATTCGACGGACCGTTGCCCCGCGGCGTGATGCACTGTTTCGCGGGTGGCCCGGACTTCGCCCAGCGCTGCCTCGACTGGGGATTCCACATCTCCTTTGCCGGCAACGTCACCTTCAAGAAGGCCCAGGAACTGCGCGACGCCGCCCTGGCCGTGCCCATGAACCGGCTTCTTGTTGAAACCGATAGCCCCTACCTCGCGCCCGTTCCCAAGCGCGGCAAACGATGCGAACCCTGCTTCGTGCGCCACACCGCTGAGTTGGTCGCCGATCTCAAGAACGTGCCTTTCGACGAGTTCGCCGACCAGACCACGCGCAACGCCGAACGTCTTTTCGGCGTGACGTCACGGTAGACCCTTTCTGTCGCCATCCCCTGCAAGACCCATCGCATCCGTCATGCTACAATGTCGCATCAAACGGGGGGAAGCGAGACGACCAATGCGACTCGATGATGCCTCAGAACAAACCTGGTCCGTCGCGCACCTTGTGCGCCACCTGCGCGACATGGGCGTGTCGCCCGGCGACACACTATTCGTCCACACAGGCTTGCGCGCCACCGGCATGGGGCAGCACGACGTGCCCAACCTCCTCGACGCATACCGCGAAGCCGTTGGCTCTCAGGGGAATGTCTTCTTTCCTACCCACACCTACTGCAACCGAGGCGGGTCCGCCTACCATGTCAACCATCCCTGCGATTCCGGTATAGGTGCTTGGCCCGAACTGGCTCGGAGAGTGCCGGGCGTCGTTCGTGGCCATCACCCCACCCATTCCAACGCAGGCATCGGGACGGACGCGGCCGCCATCCTCGCGGGAGAGGAACTGGCTGAAGGGGTCGGCATTGGGTCGACTCTGGACAAGCTCTACCATCGTGGCGCAACCGTGTTGATGGTTGGGTGCGGCCTCCAAGGCTGCACCGCCTTGCATCTGGCCGAAACCCGTGCGCGCGTGCCGTACCTCGGCATGTTCCCCGGCGAAGACACCCACGTCACCTTGTCCTATGCCGATCCCGCCGCCGGGCCAGGTGGCCGCACCATCGAACACCGCGTCCACGAGCGTCCTGGCTGCAGCCACGGGTTTCCCACGCTCGAACCCGCCCTCCGCGCGGCAGGCGCCATCCGCGATGGACGGTTGGCCGAAGCGTCTGTTGCTGTCTGCGAAATGAAACGGCTGGTCGATGCCGCTGTCGTCCTGCTCAAGGAAGATCCGTTCAGGACGCTCTGCCGCGATCCTGAATGTCGGCGCTGTCCCTTCGTCCGGGAGCATTTCGGGTTGGACTAGGGATCCAACTCAGGCCACTTCGTTTGATCCCTCGGCGGCCCCCTCCCTATAATCCTGCCGGGCCTGTCATCAAGGGGATTGATCCATGCAACTCGCGTTTGTCGACTGGATGTTTATCGTCGGATACTGCTTCGTCGCGTTCGGGATCGGCGTGTACTTCTCGCGCCGGGCCAGCAAGAACATCGGCGAATTCTTCATCGCCGGCCGCAACCTGCCGTGGTGGTTGGCGGGCACGTCCATCGTCGCCACCACCTTCGCCGCGGACACGCCCTTGGCCGTGTCGGGTCTGGCGCGCGGCGGTGGCATCTACTCCAACTGGTTCTGGTGGAGCGGCGTGATGGGCGGCATGTTGTGCGTCTTCTTCTACGCCCGCCTATGGCGGCGCGCCCGCATCATCACCGACATCGAGTTCATCGAGCTGCGCTACGATGGTCCCCAGGCCGCCACCTTGCGCGGGTTCATGGCCCTCTACGGCGGCGTGCTTCAGAACTGCATTGTCATGAGCTGGGTCATGCTGGCCATGGTCAAAATCTGCGAGGTCATGTTCAACCTCGCTCCCATCGACGCCGCCCTCACAAGCGCCACCGGCATCGAACTCGCCTGGGGTAAACTAGTCGTCATCGCCGTGCTGCTCCTTTTCGCCCTTGGCTACACCGTATTGTCCGGATTCTGGGGGGTGGTCATGACCGATCTCATCCAGTTCGTGATGGCCATGACCGGTTCCCTTGCCCTCGCGGGAATCGTGCTCTACAAGCTCGGCGGTCCCTCGGGCATGGTAACGCAGCTTCAAGCCTCCCCCGACTTCAAACCCGAGATGTTCCATTTCATCCCCGACTTCGCCACCGCGGGAAAACTGGCGGTCATCACCTTTGTGGTGCAGATTTCGATCCAATGGTGGGGGGGAGGGCAAGGCGGCGGCTATCTCGCCCAGCGTCTGTTCGCCACCAAGAACGAGAAGCACTCCGCCATGGCCGCCCTGTGGTTCAACTTCGCCCACTACGTGCTTCGCCCGTGGCCCTGGCTGATCGTGGGCCTCGGTTCCGTGGTCTTCTTCACCAACGGCGAACTCATCCCCGAAGGCATGACCGAGCCCGACTTCGAGAAGGCCTATCCCCTCATGATGGCGCGGTTCTTGCCCGTCGGTCTCAAGGGACTCATGGTGGCATCCATGTTGGCCGCCTTCATGAGCACTATGGACACCCAGCTCAACTGGGGCGCATCGTATCTCGTGAACGACCTCTACAAACGTTTCCTCGTGCGGAATGCCGCCGACCACCACTACGTCAACGCGTCCCGCGTGGCCATGCTCATCCTGATGATTCTCGCTTCCCTTGCCGCGTGGCAGTCCGATTCCATTAAGGAGGCCTGGATCTATCTTGCCAAGCTGACCGCGGGCGCTGGATTCGTCGGTCTGCTCCGTTGGTATTGGTGGCGCGTCAACGCGTGGTCCGAAATCAGCGCGCTTCTGGGGTCCCTCGTCATCGCCAACGCCAACCTGCCCATGAAACTTCTGCACAAGCTCGGTGCCTTCCCGGACGCGTGGATGGAACGCGTCAACTGGCTCTACTCCGGCGACGCCTACGCCGTGCTCTTCACCATCATCGTCGTCACCTGTACCATCATCTGGCTAATCGTCACGCACCTCACCCGTCCGGTTCGCGACGACCATCTCAAGGAGTTCTACCGTCGTGTCCGGCCCGGCGGCTGGTGGGGTCCTCTCGCCGCCTCGTGTCCCGACGTGACCTGTGAAGGCGCGAGACACGCGTGGCAGGGGTTCCTGGCCGGCGTGGTCTGCATCTATAGCGGGCTGTTCGGCATCGGGTTCCTTTGCGTCGCCCGCACCAGCGGCGGACTCCTCCTTCTCGTCGTGTCCGCCGTCGCGGGTTGGTACATGGTCTCCCGCGTGTCCATCGGTTCGGATGATGCCGCGGCATAGGAGGGATACTCATCCGCGTGCGCAAGACGACAGGCCTGAGGAAACGTCTTCGGCGGCTTGCGCTGGGCGCCATTTGCACGCTGTTGGTCATCGTTGCGTCTTCGTGTGCTTGGTCCCGTTACCAGAACCGCCGAGACCTTCTGAGCGTTGACGTCGACGGCCGACCCCGCGGCTACCTATTCCACCAACCTGCCGGTCGTTCCCCATCCGAGACACTGCCCCTGGTGGTGGCCCTCCACGGATTCCTCGACACCCCAGGGCGTATGCGCGACCGGACGCACTTCAATGAGTTGGCGGACAGGGAGCGGTTCTTCGTCGTATACCCCGAAGGCGAGTGGCGGCGGTGGAAGACTCAGCCCAGAGGCGAGGAAGGTCTGGAGGATATTCGGTTCATCGAAACACTTCTCGACCACCTCCAGGAAACGCACCCCATCGACCGAAATCGTGTGTATGTCACCGGCCTGTCGGCCGGAGGCATGATGACGCATCTCGTCGGCTGTGCGCTTGCCGACCGCGTGGCCGCCATTGCGCCCGTCATGGGGACGATTACGCCTGACGCTGTTGCCTATGCGAACGCACGGGCGGTTCCGGTTCCCATGCCTGTGCTGATGATTCACGGCGATGAGGATTCCGTGGTAAAGTGGGAGGGCGACTCCGACAAGTGGTACGGCCAACCGGGCTATCGTTCCGTGCCTCAGACCGTCTCGTTCTGGGTCTCTAGAAACAACGCCCAGCCCGAGGCGCGTGTCCGGACGCTTGCGAAAGGGCAATTGTCTGCCGATCGGGAAGTGACCAAGACACTGCATCCTGGCAACACGGGAGGGGCGGAGGTGGTGCTGCACACCATCGAGGGCGCGGGTCACAAGTGGCCGGGCGGCGATGTAGAAACTGAAGCAGACCCAGACCAACCCCACGCCGAATACGACGCCTCCGAGACCGTATGGCGATTCTTCGAGCAGCACGCCCGCCCTTAGTGTCGACGCCGCGCCCTGGCTGGTCAGGTCGAATCCTTGCGATCCTTCCGCGCGTGGCGATGCTGAATCGCGGCATACACGGTCAGCATACACGCGAGCCCTGGGATGGGCAGGGCCGCGAAGATGGGGAGACCAATCACGGCCAGTACGGTGGTCTGTCCCAGCGCCGCGAATGTGGCCAATAGGTACAGCGCCGTTACCCTGCGCCATACTCGGTGATTTCCGCGCCCCGCGATGAGCAGCACGGCGCATATCCACGCGCTTGCTCCGGTGAGTGCGATAGAGATGGAAGCGGCCGCGAATGGCCCGACGAAGGCAGAACCATACGACAGGTTGACCATGAAGCCGCCCCACGCTCGATAGGTCGCCAGAGACGCCAGACACACGGAAGCCGCCACCACAACGTGAAGGGGACTCGCCTTGAGCCCCCAGTGCCACCCTGCGTAGATCCCGAGGAACCCGAACAGGAGCGCAACAGGGTTGAATCCTCACGTGGGGCAGAGAAGATGCAGAATCACCTCCCCCGAGGCCAGGAACGCCAGGAATCCCGCATACGCCGCCAGGACGGCCGTCAATCGCGCACCGCGGCCTTCCGTCGTCCCGGGAGGAGACGCCGGAGCTGGTGCGTTGTCGGCGGGTTCTGTCATGACGCAGTCACCTGATTTCGCCGGGCATGACGATGCTGAATCGTGGCGTAAGCGGCGAGTACCGATGCCGGAAGTGTGACGCAAGGCGTTAGTATGATGACCAAGTCGTCTCCCATCACGATGAAGCCCGTGGCAATCGATGCCATCGCGCCGAATCCGAGAGTCACCTGCACAAAACGCCACAACGAGGCGTCCGCTCGTCGCGCGTTCCGGAGCACGACCGGCAGCACAATGAGCATGCACAATCCCGTAGCCGCCAGAGTGGCCATGGCATACGGCGCGACCGGGTAGATCGTCGAACCGGTCATCCACAACATCACCACAAAGAGGAAAGAAACGAGCGCCACGACCAGAGACGCCACTGCGACTACCCAAACGGGACTCGCCCTGAGCCCCCAGTGCCCTCCCGCGTAGGCTCCGAGGAACCCGAACAGGAAAGCAACCGGATTGATGCCTCAAGTGGGGCAGAGCAATTGCAGGATCACCTGTGCCGACACCAGGAATCCCACAAGACCGGCGCACGCTCCCAATGCCGCCGCCAAGCGCGCGCCGGGGTGTCTGGTCTTCCGGGGTGTCGGCGGGGCGTCTTCGTGCTCTGTCTGTTCTGTCATCTTGATCTCTCCGTTCCTCTGCACACTTATGGCATTCTTGCGCGCACTGGATCAAATGCCCCCTGTCATGCTGGGCGCCAGCGAAGCATCTCGCACTCCAGGGCAGTCGCCGGGAGAGCGAGATCCTTCACTTCGTTCAGAATGACGCGACGGGCAGTGATAGCGTGGCGAGGTCTTCCAGAGTTCCCGGTCATGTCAGTTCCAACGGGTTCCCTCTTGAGTCCGCGAAGCGGACGGCAGGAAGATAGCCCAGGACGAGCGCAGCGAAGTCCTGGGATCAGCGCCCCCAACCAGAAAGCCCCGTCAGGGGCGATGGAACCCGAACCTTTCCTCCCATACGCCCCACCCCGCTCGGTCAGTGCGACCTTGCGAACACTCATCCCGACACGCTGGGCGCCGGCGAAGCATCTCGCACTCCAGGGCAGTCGCCGGGAGAGCGAGATCCTTCACTTCGTTCAG